>JAIQFT010000072.1 GCA_020073185.1 Terriglobia bacterium | reverse complement strand
AGGTTATCCAGGATCGTGGCGCGCAAACCGCCCATGACGGGACACACCGGAAGCACCGTAAATACGGCTGTAACCAGGATCCGGAACGTTTGGCGCATCCTGGTTTCGATCATATCAACTAAAAGCGGGACACTCTCGATACCTGCTTTTGTGGACTGCACGGGCGCGCATTCCCACGTCGGAACGCCACACGAATGCTACGTTGTAGGAACCGCATCAGGTGAGTGGGTTCCTGCGGATTACGACTACGACGCGGCAACGATTTCAGCACTAAATGCAAGTACCGGCAAGAAGCTTGTACCGTGCGTCAAGCTGGTGAAGGCGTACTTTCGCAATGTCAAGATGCCATTGATATCCTTCCACACAGAACTGCTGGTAGCGAGTATTGTCCCTCCCATTATTGTTGACTGGGACACCAAGAAATACAGGTATGGTTACGAGTTCCTGCTGGCTCAATTCCTGCGCCACGCCTCGCAGGCACTCACAAACCCAGTCCAACTAGCTGGTAGCCACTCGCCAGCAGTAAACTCGAATCTGAGTCAGGGTCGTCTTGCAGCGCTTGGAACATGGCTTCACGGACGTGCGGAAGATGCGTGGAGACTGGCACAACAAAAGGACAAGGCGCAGGCTCTAGCGGGGTGGCGTACTTTCTTCGGTGAACCATTCCCTGCCGATTCTGCCAACCGAGGAGAGGAATCTAGTGGGTGTCGTGGGAGAGGAATGGCGGCAAATTTTGGAACCCAAGATCCTGTGGACGGTGTGATGGACGAGCGCACTCGGAACCTGATCGACGAGTGCAAGCGCCTAGAGGAATCCTGCCTCTATACGTCCACAACACTCTTCGAGTGGTTGAAGCGCCTTCGGTTGTGGAAAGCCGTCTTCGTTGTTGCGCCCATTATTCTTGCCGCTGTGGCGACGTGGCCTCTCCTGAAGAAGCAATCAGGGTTTGAATGGCTCACGGGTGTATGTGCCTTGTTGGCTGGTATTGTGCCAGCCGTCTACAAGGCTTTGGACTTCGATGTAAGCCTTGATACCGTGGCGAAGCACGCGCGCCAAGCAAAAATTCTTCAGGATCGGTTTCGTCAAGCGTGGCGCGTCACCGCCCTGGGCGGATTCGAAGACTTCCGAAACGAGTTCGACGATCTCATGAGCCGCCTTGATGTGGCACGTTCGACGAGTCTCACCGCACCTGAACGCTTCTTCAAGAAGGCACAAAAAAAAATCCATTCGGGCGATTACGATTTTTCGATCGATTCCAGCGCCGAGAAGCAGGTTTCCAAAGCCAATAGGGAAGAATAGGAAATCTGGGGACAGAAGGGACGCACCCCGAGTTCTAATTCGCAAAAACCGGTGAACGTCCCGATCTGTCCCCAGGTTTCTCCTACGACCTAATCAGCCGGAGCTGCGCGGTCAGGCGCTCGCCGGCGTGGCCTGCAGGCGGCGTCAGAAGAAGTACGAGAGCCCCCAGAGCACCGCTGAAGTGGCTGGACAGCTTTGCCATGCGCAACTTCACCAACGGCGCAGGTTTTTGGACGACACCCTGGCCACGTGCGATGGAGTGATTGAAATCGGGGTACGCGTGCCGCTCGACCGGCTGAAGACCGCGATGGAAGACTGGTTTCGGCGGAAGGGATATCTTGGGAAGATGCGGAGTTGATCGTCACAGCGAGGCACGTGGGTAGTGGCTAGTGGCCAGCAACTAGCCATTAATACTACTGTGTCATAGCAATTGGCGATTAGCGAACGCCGAACAGCCACAACGAGTCCCTCGGCGGCTGAAGCCGGAGGAACTTTGCCAGCCTCAACGGCACGGCTGAAGCTGTGCCCCTCCGAAATGGGGGACGCGGGCGAGGGCGCCCGCGCCCATCAGTGGGGTAGCCGCGAGCCAGTTCGTCAGAGGCTTCGCGGGCCTAGGGGGTCTGCGTAAGTTCTTCAATCGTGCCTACGGCACTGGGAGATTTTGCCCACGATCTCCCGCCGCTGAAGCGGCGGGCTACTCTCAATCGCCCCGCTGGGGCTTGCGTGGACGCGGGCGAGGGCGCCCGCGCCCATCAGATTCTCCCGCCGCTGAAGCGGCGGGCTACCCTCAATCGCCCCGCTGGGGCTTGCGTGGACGCGGGCGAGGGCGCCCGCGCCCATCAGTGGGGTAGCCGCGAGCCAGTTCGTCAGAGGCTTCGCGGGCCTAGGGGGTCTGCGTAAGTACTTCAATCGTGCCTACGGCACTGGGAGATTTTGCCCACGATCTCCCGCCGCTGAAGCGGCGGGCTACCCTCAATCGCCCCGCTGGGGCTTGCGGGGTCAGGTTATTGCACCATCGCCGCGCTGGGGCCTGCGAGGGCGCCGGGGCCTACAAATCCAGGGTAGAGCTTCTGTAAATCCGCTACTGGGGTTTGGGAAACAGTGTAGCGGTGGGCCAGTCCCTCAGCGGCTGGACAGGCAGCGGAAAAAGTGTGAAAGCAGATTCCTCGCCGCGCCTTCCTCGCGACGCTCATTCGGTGCGGCTCGGAATGACAACAACTCAGGTCGCAGTTTGCGGCACGACTGAAGTCATGCCCTGACACAGATCGAGTTTTTCAGCATCTGTAAAGCCGTACTCTTTTTTGCGGTATTTACGGACGGCCTGAAGGCTGTCCCCTTCAAAGAAGGTGACTTGATCAGACGTTCCCCAGAGCGTGTGCGTGAGAACTTCAGTCGTGCCTACGGCACTGAAAGATCCTTCCCACTTTGCCCCGCCACTGAAGTGGCGGGCTACTCTCAATCGCCCCGCTGGGGCTGCCAGGTCGCGGGCTGGGGCTGCCAGGTCGCGGTTACGTAGGAGACGAAAAATGACCAGCAACCCTCTAAGTTCAGTACCACCGGCAATCTTGCCAGACGAGTTCTCACGCAGACAGTCCCTCAGCGGCTAAAGCCGTACCCTTTTTGCGGTATTACGGACGGCCTGAAGGCCGTCCCCCTTCACAGAAGGTGACTCGATCAGACGTTCCCCAGAGCGTCTGGGTGAGAACTTCAGTCGTGCCTACGGCACTGAAAGATCTTTCCCACTTTGCCCCGCCACTGAAGTGGCGGGCTACTCTCAATCGCCCCGCTGGGGCTTGCGTGGTCAGGTTATTGGCCGTGCCGGTGAAGTGGCTGGACTTTGCGCACCGGTTGATTATTGCGCTTGCGCGGCTGGGAGATTTTGCCCACGATCTCCCGCCGCTGAAGCGGCGGGCTACCCTCAATCGCCCCGCTGGGCTTGCGTGGTCAGGTTATTGGCCGTGCCGGTGAAGTGGCTGGACTTTCGCACCGGTTGATTATTGCGCTTGCGCGACCGGTTTCGGTTTTAGGAACCGCAGCCAGACGCGTCGACCGATCTTCCAGACGACCCACAAGATTATTCCGACCGTCACAACCCACAAGACGATCAAGGGCAGCTTAATGAGCATGGCCACGACCCAATCCATCCACTCTCCAAGTCCCACCAGCAACTCGCGCACGGCGGTCTTGGCGCTGTACAGCGGACGCCAGCGCATGCCGAATACGCGCGCGTCCTGCATCAGCACGATGGCGATTGCCGACATTTCGATATCGTGGGTCATGAGCTGAATCTGCGCCTGCAGACGCTCGATCCGGTCGCGTACATCGCTCAGCTTCTGCGATACCTCCAGCGTGTCTTTGACGGTGTGCGCCTGCTTCATGATCGCGAGGTACTGTTGCTCTTCGGCGCGAAGGTTGCGGATGTGCGCTTCGTTGTCATAGAACTCACGCGTGACATCGCGAGTGCTGACCTGTTCGCGTTCAGTTCGCACCGCCAGCTTCTTAAGTTCGGCGAGCGCCTTTTCGAGTTCTGCCGCAGGCACCCGAATCATGAGTGTTGCCGATACAAATCCGCCACCGGTTTCCGTGATCTCCAGCTTCTGGAGTTCGCCGTGATTCAATTCGGCGAATTTTCGAGGTAAGAGGTTTTCCGGTCGTGTTCACGAATACCAATTCTATGCACATCGTCGTGGTATCCTGACCGTGGGGAGAAGCATGACAGCGGAACGAGCGCACAAGCATTTCCGGCTCGACTCGTCCAAGATTCGCCGTGCCCAGCGGGCGCTTGGCGCCAGCACCGAAACCGAGGCCATCGAGCGCGCCCTCGATCTGGTCCTCTCCGAACACGAGGCGAATCGACTCGCTCAGGCGGCCCACGCGCGGTTCCTGAAGAGTGGAGTCGAAATCAAGGATGCCTACGGCGTGCGCGAGCCGTAATGCAGCCGATCTTGTTCGACACTTCGGTGTACATCCACGACCTTCGCGCCAAGGGCGATAGAGTCCTGAGCGCGCGGTTCCTGCAGGCGGGGGTTCCGGTGTGGCTGAGCGCAGTGGTTCTGGAAGAGCTCCTAGCGGGCGCATCGGAGCGAGAGCGGCGTCCGGTGGAACGATTGGAGCGCGACTTCCAGCGTCTCGGAAGGATCGTCATTCCAACCCTCGACGACTGCACGAAGGCCGGGAAGATGCTGTCCGAATTTGGGTCGAAGTTTGGCTATGAGGCAATTGGCCGTGGCCGCCTTACCAACGACACGCTGATTGCGATCAGCAGCAGGCGGCTGGGGATCACGGTGGTGACGGCGAATCCGCGGGACTTCGAGCGCCTGGCCCGGATTCGGTCTTTCTCCTGGCAAATGGCCGGTGTGCAGTAAAACGCTATGTTTTCCAGAAAGATCCGCGTCGAATACTGAACAGCGGCGGCCGTTCTGGCGACGGCCGCCTGCCGGGGTTTACTTCATGCTCTGATCCCAGCTCTTCTTGCCGTCAGGACCGTACCAGCCTTGGAACCGAAGGGCGGTGGGTACTTCACGCATCTTCCAGTATCCATTGTTGGCACTGACATAGATCCGAAGCGACTCGAGAATCCTGCCGTAGTCCTTCCGATCTTGTTCGCTGAGTTTCGCATCGGAGACGCGAGCGTTCAGGAACTGAACGGTCGCATCCCGGAGCAGCGCCAGGTCGCTCTGCGGCCACTCCACCAGCACCATATCGTTCTCGGGATTCGTGTCACGGTCGTTGGCCGTCAGAATCTGCTTCAGCTTGGCGCCTTGCTGCCGGAGGTTTTCGCCATACGACGATACGACGTGGTCGCGAGCAACGCTCATGGCAAGCGCCTGCTGGGCCGGGCTCAGCTTGTTCCAGACCTTCTTGTTGACGATCATGTAGGTGATCAGGAAGGGCTGGTGCCAGCCGGGAAAGTGCATGTACCGGGTCCGCACCGTGCCGGGATTCCCTTCGGGAAGTCCAAAGAGCTGGGAGAAATCGTCGATGGGAGTGGCCATTTCGTAGGCGTGAAGCTGGCCGTCGGCCACGGCCTTGACCAGAGACGCGTTCCCGGAGATGGCGGTGACAAACTGGATGTTCTTTTTTGGAATCACGCCCCCAGCGACCAGGTTGTCGCACGAGCGATCGATCACGTACTGAGCCGGTGGCAGGTATCGGAATGTCCAGTTCTGCTGGCACAATCCGGCCAGGCCGATGCCGGGCTTCGATCCGACATTGCCCACCGGCAGCATGAAGTAGCCGGAGCCCTGCTGACTGCTTGCGACAATGGGAAACGCGACAATGTTCTTGCCGCTTTTATCCAGTATTTGCTGGAGCAGGTCGAGTCCGGTCGCGGCCCCGTCGTCGACTGACTTGCCATAGAGAAAGCCCATGAACTCATCGAAGTTGGGGCCGAAGGGAACACCCGAATTGTAAATAAACCCCCATGCCGGGCTGAGGTCCCCGCCGGAAACATAGGCAGCGTCAAACCCAGTTCCGCCCGCCAGGGGTCCGCCTGCGGAGACGGCGTCCACAATATTCTTGAACTCTTTGGGAACCGCTGGGGTGGGCACGTACTTGGTGAATTTAACCTGTCCGTCCTTGCCGAGAGCGGTGTTCGAGATGCTTGCTAGCTTGGCGGCATATTCATCCGCCGGAGGGCCGATTGCCGCCCAGCCACTAAAACTGCGAAAGGAAATATCCTGCGCCGGAGCGGATTGCGCCGCCAGCAAGGTAGCACATACAAATATCGCAACAGCGAAACCGAAAGATGATGGGTGTTTTGCGTAAGATTTCATAAGTTCGTTTCCTCCTGTTTGACTGGATCGGATCGTCCGACGCCGGGAAATCGAGGAAGGCCCCTAATGCCAGCGCAGCATCCAAAAAGAATCTGCGCCGCTAAAGATGAGATCACTATGTCCCGCGGGCCGGTGTGATCGAGAATTTGGGATTGTCGGCGGTACTATACCATCGAGAGCGCGCGATGACAGGCTCAGTAAGAGCGACCATCTACGCCGCGGGCGCATTCCTGTCCCAATTTGGAATCGGCCGCCAAATTCTTCTTCCTGCAGCGCGATTTACACTAACATCCAGACACCAGCCGCATGTTTTCGAGAAAAGTTCGCGTCGAGTACGAAGCTGACGGCCAGCGGCAGCGGGTGCCGCTGAAGTGGCTGGACAGCTTTGCCATGCGCAACTTCACCAACGACCAGGTCTTCGACGACACTCTGCCCACCGGCGATGGCGTGATCGAAATCGGCGCGCGCGTACCGCTCGAGCGGCTGAAAACCGCGATGGAAGATTGGTTTCGGCGGAAAGGATATCTCGCCAAGGACGCGAAACTGATCGTGCGCGAAGTCTAGTGTGGTGAATCGAAAATGTGTTTCCCGATTCTTGAGGCGCGTAGCGTAGTGGAAGAGATCGCCTCAGCGGCTAAAGCCGCAGTTTTGCTGGGCCCTTACGGCTCGGCTGAAGCCGAGCCCCTTCAAGACAAGGAAATATTTAGGCAAGACAAGGAAATATTTAGGCAACGAATTTTTGAGACAGGACACTAGGATCGACATCTTTGCGCGAAGAGGGACGCGGGCGAGGGCGCCCCCGCCACATCAATTCTTACTGGGGGCGCAAGGCCGAGCTGTCGATCCCGCCTTCGGTGACCTTCAGCACCATCAGGACCCGGTCGTCGGTATGGACGCCGCCGAGGGAGAACTCGTAAACCTCGCGGAGCACTGCGTTGACAATCCCCTCGGCGGGCAGATGGCGGTGGCGTGAGACGCAGTCGGCCATACGCTCGCTGCCAAATTCCTCTTCCTCGAGGTTGCAGGGTTCGGTGATGCCGTCGGTGCACAGCACCAGGATGTCGCCCGGCTTGAGCTTGGCCGAGCCGCGCGCGTACTCCGAATCGGGGAATAGGCCGACGACGGTGCCGCCCGCCTGCAGCAACTGGTACTCGCCGGTCTCGCCGTTGACGATCACCGGCGGAACGTGCCCGGCATTGATGTAGTGCAGGCCGTTGCGTCGGGTATCGAGCAGGCCGAGGAAGATGCTGAGAAACTTCTTGGACTTGGTGTCGTTGCAGATCATCTCGTTCAACGACAGCGCCAGCACTTCCAGGGAATGAAGGTGCGTGACCAGGGCGCGCAGCGTGGCCTGCAGGTTGGACATGACCAGCGCCGAGGAGACGCCCTTGCCTTCCACGTCGGCGATGACCAGCAGCAGCGTCTGCGGGCCGAGGCTGAGAAAGTCATAATAATCGCCGCCGACCTCGAAGCACGGGGTGTTGGAGACGGCAAGCTCGTAGCCAGGGATCACCGGCGGCGCCTCGGGCAGCAGGCTGCGCTGGATTCCGCGCGCCATTTCCAGCTCGCGCTCCATGCGCTGCTTTTCCAGCGCGGTGCGGTGCAGGCGGGCGTTTTCCAGGGCCATCGCCATGTGCCCGGAAAGTTTCTCCATGAAGTCCTGGTCTTCGGCGGTGAATTTGCCCGTGACCTTCTGGTTCAACAGTTGAATGACGCCGACGATTTCTCCGCCCTTGTGGCGAATGGGCAGGCAGAGCAGCGACTTGGTTTTGTAGCCCGTTTTCTGGTCGGTGCTGGGATCGAAGAAGGCCAGTTTGTAGGCGTCTTCAACGTTGATCGGATTCCCGCTAGCCGCGACCGTACCTGCCACGCCGGTGCCGAAGGGCAGGCGGATCTCTTCTTTCCCCAGGCCGGTAGCCACGATGGACCAGATTTGTTGGCGCTCCTTGTCCACCAGGAAGACGGTGCCGCGGTCGGCGTAAACCTCTTCGCGGGCAATGCGCAGGATGAGTTCGAGCAGTTCGGCCAGGTCGAGGGTGGAATTCAGCAGGCGCGTGGCTTCGAACAGCGCCGAGAGCTGCTTGATTGTCTTCTGGTCCTGTGTAGCCGATGCAGTGCCTGAATCCACGTTCACCTGTCCCCCGGGAGGATGGGGTGCGGCTACTATATTCAGGAGTAACAGCGTTGTAAACGGCTACTTGTCGTAGTGCAGCAGCGAAACCACTTCGTAGCCGGCCAGCTTCTCTCGCCCCTTGAGGAAATCCAGCTCGACGATAAAGGCCAGGCTGTCGACCTTGCCGCCAAGCGATTCCACCAGTTTGGTGGTGGCCAGCGCGGTGCCGCCGGTGGCCAGCAGGTCATCCACGATCATCACGCTCTGTCCCGGCTGAATGGCGTCCTGGTGGACTTCCAGCGTGTCGCTGCCGTACTCCAGGTCGTAGGTCCATTTGGCAGTCGCGGCGGGCAGCTTTTTCGGTTTGCGCACGGGAACGAAGCCGGCATTGAGGCGATAGGCGAGAGCCGGTCCGAAGATGAAGCCGCGGGCTTCGATGCCCAGCACCAGGTCCACGCGCCGGCCGATGTAGCACTGGCCGAGGCTGTCCACCAGCTTGGCGAAGCCGAGCTTGTCCTTCAGCAGGGTGGTGATGTCGTAAAACAGGACACCCGGCTTGGGGAAGTCGGGGACTTCACGGATCAACCGCTTCAGGAAATCGCAATTGGACGGCGACGGCTCTGGTTGCGGCATGGTCACCAGGCTCCTTCGATGCGGAATGTATTCAACCCCTCGACGGGGAGGGCTTCGGACTCCTCGACCTGGTCCACGCGCGCCGCCCGCGGGCCCTGCTGCAGCTTGCGGCGCAGGCTGGAAAGCTGGTCGCGCGTCCCGGTGGCGAGCACTTCCACGCTGCCGTCGAAGGTGTTGCGCACCCAGCCGTGGATGCCCTGGATGTGCGCCTCGCGCTCGACAAACCAGCGGAACCCCACCCCCTGGACCCGCCCGCGAACCATGTAGCGGCGGGTATGAAGTTGCGGCTTGGTCTGCGATGCCATCGCTGAACGCGGGTGTATCTCAGAATGAAGGTCGTCGGCTCACGGTTGACGGTTGTCGCTGCGTCCGGGCATTAACAGCGCATTGGGAGCACCGAAAACCGATCACCGACAACCGATCACTTTCATGCCCTCGACAAATACGCTCCCTCGCTGGTGTCCACGCGGATCTTCTCGCCCTCATTGATGAACGGCGGCACTTGCACGATCAGGCCGGTTTCGGTTTTCGCCGCCTTGGTGACGTTGGTGGCGCTGGCGCTTTTCAGGCCGGGCTCGGTTTCCACCACGGTCAACTCCACCGTCTGCGGCAGCTCCACGCCCACCGCCTTGCCGTCGAAGAATTCGACCTGGATCTGCAGATTGGGAATCAGGTAGTCCACCGCGTCGCCGAGAATCTCTTTCGAAAGGTGCGTCTGCTCGTAATTCTCGATGTTCATGAAGTAGTAGCTGTCGCCGTCGTTGTAGAGGTATTCCATCTGGACTTCGTCCACCGTGACCTTCTCGATGGCGTCGCCGGAGCGAAAGCGGTGTTCGAACATGGCGCCGGTGCGCAGGTTGCGGAGCTTGGCCTGAATAAAAGCGCGCAGATTGCCGGGGGTGCGGTGCTCGACGCTGAACACGCCATGCAGGTCGTTGTTGTGCTTGATGACCATGCCCGGACGCAGTTGGGTGGCTGGAATCGCCATGCTGATAGGTTCTCCTTCGGATCTCCCGTGTTGTGAAGGCGGAAACCGGCGGCAGGAGCGCCGGCTGGCCATCATGGGCCTCAGCCCTCGCGCGGCAAACATTTGATTGTACCGTAGCGCGGCGGAGCTTGGGAATTCTCCACGCAGAAGCGCCGGGCGAGCTAAAATCATCGCTTGCGCAGCCGCTGAGATTTCAAGAAGAGAGAGGTGCCAATGACGGATCACGAACGTTCCGGTGAGTATCAGGCTTCGGACCGTAGCGCGGTAGGGCTCGCCATCACCTTCCTGTTTATCGGGTTGGGAGCGGGTGCGCTGGCCGCGCTGCTGTTTTCCCCCAAGTCCGGTAAGCAGATGCGGCGCGAACTGCGCCGCCGGTACGAAGATGCCAAGGAGGTCTTGGAGGATTGGCAGGAGCAGGCCGGCGATGTAATCGAGAAAGGCTCGGAATGGGCCGGCAACGCCAAGGAGTGGGCCAACACGGCGAAAGAAAAGGTCGCGCCGTTCGCGAAAGTCATGAAGAAATAGTTGTTTTTCGCAAGTCTATCGGTCTGTCGGTAGTGTCCTAACTCCGCTCTAGCCACTTTGCGCGGAAGGTATCCATTGACATTCATGCTAGAGTTGCGAGGAGTAACTTGTGAAACCACACATGCCAGCAGGGGATACGGGCGACGATCGGAAAGCGATACGCGATGAAATCATCGAAGCGAAGGAGATGCTCGGCAAGCTGATTGACGGTCGCGCGGACAAAATACTCAAGAAGCCTAGAAGAGAACTGCCCACTTCTGTTCCTGCAATGCAAGGTGGGCGGCCGGAATCGAAGCGCAGAAAGTTCTAGGCCACGGCTCGGTTGAAGTTGCTCGCTGTGGAGAATCAAATTAGGACAGTACCGGTCTGTCGGCGAATCAGTGCCGATGAGAGACGGAATAACCGGTAGACGGGGCGAAGGGCACACTCCAAAACAACAAGCGCGGGCCGAAACCCGCGCTTGTTTTGATCTGGAGTCGAACTAGTACAGGCGGAAATTCACTTCCACGTTGATCTGCACCGCCACCGGTTGACCGTTGAGGCGAGCCGGCTCAAACTTCCATGTCCGGACCGCCTCCATCGCCTTTTCGTCCAGGCCCATGCCGAGGGTGCGCTGCACGCGGATATCATGTGGCCGGCCGTCCGCTCCCACTACCACCCACAACACCACCGTGCCCTGGTACTTCGCCTTGCGCGCTTCCTCCGAATACTCGGGATCGGGCTGGAAGAGGACCCGTGGCGCGCTCACGCCGCCCCCCACGCGATAGGGACCGCCGCCAATGCCGCCACCCCATCCGGGGCCGACGCCGGGGCCGCGCCCGGAACCAACGCCGCCGCCGCTACCGCTGCCGATGCCTCCGCCGCTACCTGTACCGTTGGAGGCCGGATCGAGGATCTTCGACATGGGATCGCCAATCTGGCCGGTGGCCAGCTTCAGGTCGGGAGGACCGACCACGGTCGGATCCATCACCAGCTTGGGATTGGGATTGCGGATAACAATAGCCGGGGGTGTGAACTGTTCGCGCGAAAACTTCGGAGGCGCGCCCTTGGAAGCGGCCAGCTTGTCGCGATCGCCGCCGCCGCCACCTCCGCCGGCCTGGTCCTTGGCGGGCGGCAGGATGTAGGGACTGATGTCGGTGACAACGCCGGTTACCGTGGCCTTGATTTCCTGTTGATGGCTGAACACAAATGATGTCGAGGCAATCAGCAGGGCGGCCAGCAGGCTGTGCAGGAGAAACGAGTAGAGGAAGTTCTTCGGCTTGGTGCCGTAGGTCGAGTACTCCAGCCCGAACAGAGCGGGCATAAAGTCATGCGACGCAGCTCCCGCCGGATCATTTCCCGGGGTTTGTCTCGCCCGTGCAGACATACTTGTGCCTACAAAAGTATAGACCGGAACCGGCTGTAATGGTTTCAATTTTTTGTCTCTCGTGCCCGCCCAGCCGCCAAAGTGGGACGCCCGGCTTAGCGGAATATCGAGGCGAAAAATGCGCGAATTTTGCCGAAGAACTTCCGCTTCGGCGCCGTCGCTTGCACCGCGGCTGGCGTGGGAGGCGATGGCGCTGGGGGGCGCAGTTCGGGTGGGGGGGGCGGCTGCGGAATCAACGCCCAGGGTGGCGGCGCGGAGCTGACCTTTAACTGCGCGACTAATGCCAGCGGCGTTGGTTCGGGTTCGTTGGCGCTGAACACAAACGGCGCGTCCACCTGAACGTGCACCTCGTTGGCGGCCGACGGCGGTGGCGGCGCGTCCAACGGCATGGCAAGCGACGGGGGAAGGTTCTTGGCGAACCCGGCAGTATCGGGGGGCCGCGGAACCTCAGCGGCGCGCATCACCGCCGGCGGAGCAGGACAGCCGCATTCGCCGACGACGCGGTCGGGACTGGCCACTTTGCCGTTGTGAAATACGACCTGTTCCTCGGGCTTCACCTGGTAGGTGCCGTCGCCCATCAGTTCGGAAACGATCACCGACGCGGTGTTGCCGGCCAAGGCACGCACGCAGGTATTGCCGTGGGCGTCGGCGCCGATCGCGACGTGAAACTTACCCGGCCCGGCCAGCAGAATGCGGAAATCGGGGGTAAGGATCGCGTCGGCGGAAGCGGCCAGGGAATACTCCGCCTCAATCGCGCCCATACTCATGCCGAACATGAGGTCGCGTCCACGGTGCGAACTGCTGATGGAGAGATCGGTGCGCGGACAGACACGCATGTCGCCGCCGCGAGTCAGGCGCAACAGCGCGACGGCCTGACCCGCGCCGATGGACGAGCCACTCATCACCTGCATGCCCGCTCCGGCCAGTTGCACCGCGCCTTTGACGCTGGCGTCGGAAGCGAAGATCTCGCCGATCGGTTCCTGGGGCTGGTTCTGCGCGGCCGCCAAAGCAAGCATGGCCGCCGCGATTGCGCATAGAGCCGGCAGTCTGCGTCGGGAGGGCATCGCCGCTATGGTAATTGGGCGCGCCGAGAAGTGAAAGTTGATGCTGAACGACCGGAACAACACCACGACCCAGTATCGACTCGCAGGTATGGATTACGCCGGGAACTACGGTTCGGCGAGAAACTCGTAGCGCTCGATCACGGCCGCGATGCCGACGCGGCCACCGGGCGCCTGCGTTTCCACGCGCACTACTTTGCCCTTGCAGTGCACGCGGATGCTTTCCGTCAATGTGATCTCCGGAGGCAAGGTGAGGGTGAACTCGATCTCCGACCCTTCGGTGACCGTGGAATCCATGTAAAAACAGATACCGCGGGCGCTGACGTCGCGGGTGTGAGCGGTTTGCTCCGCACTACCA
Organism: Terriglobia bacterium; assembly: GCA_020073185.1. Lineage (NCBI taxonomy): Bacteria > Pseudomonadati > Acidobacteriota > Terriglobia > Terriglobia bacterium. The sequence continues at coordinate 4,971 of JAIQFT010000072.1, read as the reverse complement.
TCGCTGAACTTCACCGTCACTGGAAGCCGCAGGGAGAAACGCCTGGTTGAACGCTGTTCCCTTTGGGATTGAGCCATGGGTACCCTCCGGTGAGCGTAAGCATCTCTTTCGGCAGTGAGTCTGTCAAGCATTTCGCGCAGGTGAGAAAGCTTTCAAGGACCAAAAAGAGAAAAAGAGTGTGTTCCAGATTTGGTTTTGGCGAAGGCAGCGGCAGGATTCGCAGGTGGAGCAGGATCAAAGATGGAGGAAATTGCGCAGCAACTGCCGGCCGTTGGGGGTGAGCACGCTTTCCGGATGGAACTGGACGCCCTCGACAGGACAGCCCAGGTGGCGCAATCCCATGATCACCCTGCTCCCATCCTGGTCTACGGTGTGGGCGCTGATTTCCAGCTCGCGAGGCAGGCCCTCCGCGCAGACGACCAGGGAGTGATAGCGCGTGGCTTGCATGGGAGACGGCAAGCCTTGGAAAACGGTGCGGCCGTCGTGCTCGATCTGACTGGTCTTGCCGTGCATGAGCTTGCCCGCGCGCACCACTTTGCCGCCGAATGCAGCGCCAATCGCCTGGTGCCCGAGACAAACGCCGAGCACCGGAACCTTGCCGGCGAAGTGGCGAATCAACGCGATGCTGATGCCGGCATCCTGCGGCGTGCAAGGGCCGGGAGAAACCACGATGTGGGAGGGGCCGAGAGACTCAATCTCATTCACGCCGATTTGATCGTTGCGGCGCACAACAACCTCCTGGCCCATTTCACCCAAATATTGGACGAGGTTGTAGGTGAAGGAATCGTAGTTGTCGAGAACAAAAACCATAGTCGTCAGTGGCCAGTGGTCAGTGGCCAGTTGCTAGCGCCTCCTCGTGCGTTCGCTCCGGCTCCAATGACGAGAGCAGACCATTCATGATACGGCCTAGCTCGGCACATTGAGCGAGTAACTGGTCACTGACTACTGCCACTATTTGCTCGCCAACTCCGCCGCTCGCAGCAGCGCCTGCGCTTTGTTGAGCGATTCTTCAAACTCGCGCTCCGGCACGGAATCCGCCACGATTCCCGCGCCCGCCTGCACGTAGGCCTTGCGTCCCTTCAGCAGCATGGTGCGGATGGCGATGCAGGAATCAAGATTGCCGGCAAAATCGGCGTACAGCACCGAGCCGCCGTAGACGCCGCGGCGCACCGGTTCCAGCTCCTCGATGATCTCCATCGCCCGCACCTTGGGCGCGCCGGTCAGCGTGCCCGCGGGAAAGCAGGCGGCGAAGGCGTCCAGCGCATCCAGGCCGGAACGAAGTTTTCCCTCGATGGCGGAAACCAGGTGCATAACGTGCGAGTAGCGCTCCACGTACATCAGCTCGCGCACGCGTACCGAGCCGTACTCGCTGACACGGCCTAGGTCGTTGCGCCCCAGGTCCACCAGCATGACGTGCTCGGCGCATTCTTTCTCGTCGCTGCGCAACTTCTCTTCCTGGCGAAGGTCTTCCTGCTCGTCGGCGCCGCGCGGCAGCGTGCCCGCAATCGGGCGATAATCGAGCTTGCCGCCGGCCACGCGCACCAGCATTTCCGGTGACGAGCCCAGCACGGTCATGTCGCCGAGCCGCAGGAAGTACATGTACGGCGAAGGATTCACGGTGCGCAACGAGCGGTAAATGTCGAACGGTTGCGCGCCGGGACCCAGGACGAGACGCTGCGAAAGCACGACCTGGAAGACGTCGCCGGCGGCGATGTATTCCTTGGCGCGAAGCACGGCGCGCAGGAATTCGGCGCGCGTGGTCGAGGACTTCGGCTTGAGCTTCTTCTCCGGCGCGGCGGTGGTGGCGGCCAAGTTTCGTCGCGAGACGCCGCGGGCCAGCTTGCGTTCCAGTTGCGCAATGTCGCGGGCGGCGCGCTCGTAGGCCCGGCGCGGGTCCTCGCGGGTCACATCGGCGGTGGCGATGATGTGGATCTGGTGGCGCACGTGGTCGAAGGCGAGCAGGCGGTCGAAGAACATCAGCACGCAGTCGGGGACGTGCAGGTCGTCCTGGGCGCGCGCGGGCAGGCGCTCCAGGCTGCGGACGGTGTCGTAAGCGAAGTATCCCACCGCGCCGGCGGTGAAGGGCGGCAGGCCGCGCACGTCAGCGGGCACATGTTGACGCAAGAGCCCGCGCAGGACTGGCAGCGCGCCGCCGCTACGTTGTTCGCGCCGGCGACCGTGCTCCAGCACCACTTCGTCGCCGCGCCCGATCAGCCGCATGTACGGCCGCGCGCCCAGGAAGGTGTAGCGTCCCACCTTCTCGCCGCCTTCCACCGACTCCAGCAGAAACGCGTGCGGCTCCTTTTCGGCGACGCTGAGGAAGGCCGAAACCGGGGTCAGCAGGTCGGCACTGACCGACCTCACCACCGGCACCAGGCTGGCGGTCTTGGCCAGCCGCAAGAACTCTTTGAGGTCGGGACGTAGCATGGCGCTGGTTACGCCGGCGATGATCGCTATCGGCCGGGAAAACGGTGATTATACGTGGGATGGCAGCCGCCCGGGGGATCACGTTGGCGACTACGGAAGCCAGCCGGTTTACCAGTTGGGAACCTGAACCTTCGCGCGGCGAGCGATTCTGCGCCGAGGGTGCGACTTGGCTTATACTTGCGCCACCCTGATGCGCATTTGGCCCGTTTGCTTCGCCCCTGGGAGCAAGCCGGGGGGCGTAGTCCCATGGCAAGATGCCAGTGTGCCATGCCGGAGGCTCAGGCGCAGCGGAGGCGCATGCACATCAAGTTTTGGGGCGTGCGGGGCTCGACCCCAACGCCTCAACCGGAGAACATGCGTTACGGGGGCAACACCTCGTGCGTCGAGGTGCGTGTCAACGGCAGTGTCTACGTGTTCGATTGCGGCACCGGCTTCCGCAATCTCGGCAAATCCCTGAGCGGCGAATTCACCGGCAAGCCGATCCACGCGCACATCTTTATTTCGCATTTCCATTGGGACCACATCCAGGGCATCCCGTTTTTCGGGCCGCTGTACGAAAGCAAGGACAACTACTTCTTCTTTCATTCCTCCAGCCGCGGCCGCGGCCTGCAGCGCGCCATCGAAGAGCAGATGGCCGATCCCTACTTTCCGGTGGACATGACGGAGATGGCGGCGCATCGCAATTTTTACGACATCGAAGAGGACCGGATCGCGTTTGACGATGCCATCGTGCAGTCCATGTGGCTGAACCATCCGCAGGGCTGCCTCGGGTTCCGGATGGAGACCAAGGAAGGAACGCTGGTTTACGCCACCGACAACGAGCCCGGCCATCCCGTGTTCGACAAGAACGTGCGCAAACTGGCGGAGGGCGCCGACGTCCTGATCTACGACGCGCAGTACCTGCCGGAAGAATACGAGGCCAAAAGACGCGGCTGGGGACATAGCCACTGGCGCGAGGCGATCAATATCGTCATGGAAAGCGGCGCCAAGGAACTGATCATGTTCCACCACGATCCCGACCATAGCGACGAATGTATCGACAGCATCGTCAAGACGGCCCGCGACCACTACCCCAAGGTCCGCGCCGCCCAAGAAGGCATGGAAATCCAACTCTGACGCAATTTGTAGCGAGCCTGCATTCCATCTCCCGGCCGACTTGTTTCGCATCTAATTCCATTCAGGCTGTCGGCAATTGACAAGCCGGGGTAAACTGGATGGGAACTCGACTAACGAAGAAACTACAGATGGCGACAACAGCGGTCAAACCGAAGAAGGCTTCCGAGCAGAAAGCACGGGCCAAGATGGCATCGTTCATTGATCACGTCATTGAAGTCATCGAGACCACTCCGCGGAAGAGACAATCGCCCTTTGCCGTGGCCGCCATGCAGCACCTCGCCGTGTAGTTATAACGAATATTATAACTACGTCTTCCCATTCTCGGGTAGTGGGTCAGACCCACTACCCATTCTCGTCGCGCCTTGCTTCCGCCGATACACGCTCATATACTCGCTGGCTTGCCCGGAGCGCATTCCTCGGGCGGCGGATTAGGGAACTCCGATTAAGCAAGTTGCCAATTGCCTCAGAGGCATTTACGGACGGCCTGAAGGCCATCCCCTTCAAAGAAGGTGACTTGATCGGAGGTTCCTTAGCGGATACGGAGACAGTCCATGACCACCATGACCATGGAACAGGAGATCAATCCCTGGGAAGCGGCGCGCGCGCGCTTCGAGACGGCTGCGCACAAGCTGAACCTGGACCCGGGATTGATGAAGGTTTTGAGCCTTCCCAATCGCGAGATCATCGTTCACATCCCGGTGCAGATGGACAATGGCAGCCTGGAAGTGTTCACCGGATTTCGCGTGCAGCATTCGGTCGTGCGCGGTCCGGGCAAGGGCGGGATTCGCTACGGTCCCGACGTCAACCTTGACGAAGTTCGCGCCCTGGCAAGCTGGATGACGTGGAAGTGCGCCGTGGTGAACATTCCCTTCGGCGGCGCCAAGGGCGGGGTCATTTGCGACCCTCATAAGATGTCCATGGGCGAGTTGGAGCGCATGACCCGCCGCTACACCGCCGAACTAATCGAGTTCATCGGTCCAGAGAAAGATGTACCCGCCCCTGACATCAACACCAACGAACAAGTTATGGCGTGGATGATGGACACCTACTCCATGCACATGCGGCAGACGGTGACGGCGGTGGTGACCGGCAAGCCGCTGAACATCGGCGGATCGCGCGGCCGCCGCGAAGCCACCGGACGCGGCATCATGATTGTCTGCGAGGAAGCCATCCGGAAACTGGGACTGAATCGCGAGTCCACGCGCGTGATTGTGCAAGGTTTCGGCAACGTCGGTTCCAACGCCGCCAAGCTCATGGCGGAAGCGGGCTACAAGATCATTGGGATTCTTGAAGTGGACGGCGGCCTTTACAACAAGAGTGGACTCGATCTCGAGGCGCTCGGGGAGCACCGGCAACGCAACGGCACCATCCATGGCTTCGCGGAAGCAGAAAAAGCCGATCCCGCCGAACTGCTGGTGACCGACTGCG
>JAIQFT010000071.1 GCA_020073185.1 Terriglobia bacterium | reverse complement strand
TTTCCCAAAGTGCTGAGGGTGTGGTAGCTTCGCTTCAAGGCGGTTCTCCTTTCGTTGAGAAAGTTTCCAACCCGACTCTATCAAGAGCCGGGTCGAGAACCGCCCCTCAACCTTCAACTATGGATGGGACACCCTCCAGGAACGACGCCGAAGTCCTCTCGCCTAAGAAAAACGAAGTCATAGTTCATCCGACTGATCTCGCTACCGTGTCCTTTCTTCGCCGAATCGGTTTCCCGCTCTAAGAGTTCACGAACCATCTTTTCTCCCCGGGAGTGGCCTCTTGCCTGAATAATCTTGTATGTTTTCATGTCGGGAGGAACGAAATCGATCTGCGCCATGACCTCAGAGGTGGGTTGCTTATCATCGCCGTGGAACACTCTGTATTCTCGCGTCACCTCGTATGGCCGAGATTGAGCGGGGTCTTGGTGCTGGATGTCCTCCAAGCGTTGCAGGACCAGGTTTAGGTCAGGAGATGTGACTTCAGCGGTGGGAGTTACCTGTGACGATGAGGCGAGCGTTGCCAAGAAAACGAGGCCTGACAACCACGGTATTGGCGTAGCTGTTTTAGTGAGTCTCATATAAGAGGAATGCTCCGCAGGAGGGTAAGAACAACATCAATTTTGCGAGAACACCGCGATCCACTTGACACGAATAATGATTTCATCCCCTCGGCGTCAACGGTCAACCGTTTCCGCTATCGCCATTCCTGACACGTTGGCTATTCCCGAGTGGCGGGCTACTCTGAGCTTTGGTCAGCTCCCGCGTCGGGCTTTAGGTAGAATGGCCGTGCCGCGGAACTGGAGGTCGAATGAGAGACAGATTGATTCTCTGGCTGGTCTTGCTGGTCGCCGGATTTCTTGTGGGCTTGATTCCGCAATACCTGAAAGCACAGCGCTGCAATGCGGAACTCTCGAGTGCAAAGCAGCAGCTAACCTCGTGCCGGGTGGATACGCAACTAGCTCAGCTGCGAGACACAGCGGCCATGATGTACCTTGAAGCCACGCGAAAGAATTACGGCACCGCGGAGGACTATTCGCGACGTTTGTTCGACCAGGTTCAGCAGGCTACCACTCAGACTGCTGATCCGGCGATCAAGAAAACCTTAAATGACGTTCTCAAGCTACGCGTTCCCATATCCGCGGCTTTGACGAAGGGTGATCCTGCTGTAGTGTCGGACCTTCAGTTGGTCCTGACCAACATTGAGGCAGGGACGAAACGGTAGCGCCGCGGGTGAACGCGACAATCCCATCCTCAAGTCACGATTTCGCCTGACACCGTTTTCGGAACACTCCCGGAAGGCATGGAGGGGCGGGTTTTCTTTCATCCAACACCCCTGAGCAGTTCCTTGCAACCATCAGGTTCCGATTGGCCGACCACAAGGCGAGCGACCATCCGCCCGGAACCGCGGCAGGACCGTCCTCACAGAAATGTGTGACCTCCATCACAGCCTTCGGTGAGAGTGGTGCGCAAAACTGGCCTCGCTGCCGCCGGTGAGGGTGGGAGGCGTCCACCTTAAGATCTCCAGATCAACTGTTGACGCGGGCCCGGCTCGACCTATGTCGGCCGGCACAAGCGCCCGAAGAGCAGGTGAAGTGATGCAATCTCTGCTGTGGCACGTGACCAACCGTACAGCTGAAACCTTGCTCATCTTCAACCTCTTTCACCTACTGCTGGCCGGGCTGGCGTTCATGGTGCTGGTGCACCAGCGCATCAACCGGGGAAGCCGGGGCCGGCCGGAACGGCTGATCACGATTGCGTTCGCCACCCTGGTACTGCACTTTGCGCTGCTGACGCTGAGATCTGCGGTAGCGTTCTTCCTCCACGAACAGGTGCGGCTGGCGGGGGTCGAGCGGTTCTCGCACGGCCTGCTGGTCGCCGGCGTGCTGATCATGGTGGCGGCCTATCGGGACGCGGCCAAGCGCAAGGTTTTTCCCGGGCTGATTGCAGGACTCGTAGCGGTGCTGGGCCTGGTAGTGATCGATCTGGTGGCGGCTCGGTTTTCGAACGGGGCGGCTGAGGGCACACATTTCTGGGCGACGCTGGTGAGCGACGGCCTGGGCGTAGCAGCGCTGCTGCTTCCCATCCGCGCGGTTCTGCGCGGCGAGGTCGGCCGGTACGACCGTATGTTTCGGTTGGTGGCACTGATCAGCCTGGCCATGGTCTTCGTGCTGCACGCGGCACCGACGGTGGCGCCAGCGAGTTACGCCGTGTTCCTGTGGAACCTGCAGGAACAACTGATGTCGCTTTCGCTGTTTGCCTTCACCTGGGCAGTGGGGGAGCGCTCGCAGCACCTGCTGGACCGCGTGTTCGTCCGGCTGAACCTCACGTTCCTCATTCTTGCCAGCCTGATCATGATGATCACCACCGGGATGGAGAAGTACCAGTACTTCCGGCTGGCGGAAGAGCGGTCGGTGAACCTGGCCGAGTTTCTGCGCGGCCACTACATCTACTACCACGAGCGCGGCGAGACGATGCAGCAGATCTTCGATCATCCCGAAATGCTGCGCCGTGTGGTCGCCGAGTTCGGCAGCCTGCCGGAATTGCGCGAGGTAAACGTTTATGCAAACGGGCAGCGCGCAGCCTTCCGCTACCTGCCGGATTGGGAGGTGAAGGAGGCCATCACCACCGACGATGCGTCCACCAGCGCACAGGCTGACACCGCGCTGCCCAACAGCTTCCAGATGATCCGCTTGCCGATCCGGGAAAGCGGGAATCGCGAACGCATCGAATTCGTGGGAACGCTCGATTACGTGAACAACTACATCGGCAAGTACATCATCTTTATTTATTGCGCGTTCACGGTGATGCTCGGGTTAGGGATGGCGATCATCGGGATCATCGTGGTGGACACCGACCGTCAACTGAAGCGGCAGTATGCCGAACTGCAGCAGACGCAGCAACAATTGGCGCAGGCGGCGAAACTGGCCTCGATCGGCGAACTGGCCGGCGGAATGGCGCACGAGATCAACAACCCGATCACCAGCATCCTGGCGCTGTCCAGCCACATGGCGGAACGGGAAGACGGGGCCTTGACGCCGCGCAACCGCAAAAGCCTGCAAACCATTGTCCAGCAGGCGGAGCGGGTCGCGAACCTGGTCGGCGGGCTGCTGAGTTTTTCGCGGCAATCGCAGTTGCACATGGGCGAACTCAGTGTGCGCGAGCTGCTGGACACAGCGCTCGATCTAGTACACTTCCGCATCGCCAGCGGGGCGATCAGGGTATTGCGTGAAATACCTGTGTCCTTGCCGCTGGTGCAGGGCGACGCCAGCCGGCTGACCGAAGTATTCGTCAACCTGCTCACGAATGCGGTTGACGCGATGCCTAAAGGGGGTACGCTTACTGTGCGCGCACTGCACGGCGCGGAGGATGGCACCGTACGCGTGGAGGTGCAGGACACCGGTTCGGGGATTGCGCCCGAAGACCTGCCGCGCATTTTCGATCCCTTCTTTACGACCAAAGCGCCGGGCCGCGGTACCGGGCTGGGACTTTCCATCAGCCACGGCATCGTCAAGGATCACGGCGGGGAAATCTGGGCCCAGAGTGAACCGGGAGTGGGCACCACGATCGTGGTTTCGCTCTCCGTAGGGGTGATTCAGCATGAGTCAGTATGTGCTGGTGATTGACGACGACGAAGCAGTGTTGCAAAGCTGCGAAACGATTCTGGAAGACGGCGGATACCGCGTCGCGCTCGCCTCCACGCCGGAAGCGGGCCTGGAGCTGATCCGCGACAATTCGTTCGATCTCGTGCTGCTGGATTTCAAGCTGCCGGGCATGAACGGCCTGGAGGTGCTGGAGCGCACCTGCAAGATCGACCCCGACTTAGTGGTCATCATGTTCACCGGTTACGGCACGTTTGAGTCGGCTGTAAAGGCGGTGAAGAAGGGCGCGTTCAACTACATCGGCAAGCCGTTTACGTCGGCGCAGTTGCTTACGGAAATCGAAAAAGGCCTGGAGCACCGGCGCCGGCTGCGCGGTGATACTCCCGCGCTCCAGCAACTGGCGCAGTGCTGCCCGCTGCACCAGATCGTCGGGCGCAGCGAAGCGCTGCAGAAAGTGCTGGCGACAGTCGCGAAGGTCGCACCGTGCCATGCGGACGTGCTGGTCACGGGCCCGAGCGGAACGGGGAAGGAATTGATCGCTCGAGCGATCCACGCCAACAGCTCGCGGCGCGACAAAACGTTTGTGCCGGTGGATTGCGCGGCGCTGCCGTCAAACCTGCTGGAGAGCGAGCTGTTCGGTCACGAGAAGGGCGCCTTTACCGGCGCGAGCCAAGCCAAGCGCGGCTTGCTGGAAACCGCCAACGGCGGCACCGTCTTCTTTGACGAGATCGGCGAAATGAATGCCGAGCTGCAAGCGAAACTGTTGCGCGTGCTACAGGAGCGCGCGTTCCGGCACGTCGGCGGGGAGAAGCTGATTGAGGTCAACATTCGCGTCGTCTGCTGTACGAATCGCGATTTGGAAGCGGAAGCGCGCCAGGGCCGCTTCCGTCAGGACCTTCTGTACCGGCTCAATGTGGTCACCATTGCGCTGCCGCCGCTGCGCGAACGCGCCGGCGATGTCGCCATCCTGACGCAACATTTCATGCAGAAATTCTGCCAGGCGGCGAACAAGGGTCCGGTACAGATCAGCCCCGACGCGCTGCAAGCCCTCGAACGTCACGATTGGCCCGGCAACGTGCGCGAACTGCGCAACGCGGTGGAACGTGCGATCGTGATGTGCGAGGACCACGCGGTGCGCCTGCGCGATTTGCCGGAAGCGCTGCGTCAGCGCAGCGAGGAAGCGCACGCCGGACCGGGATACAAGGCGATCCGTGAGCAGTGGGTTGATGTTCAGGGCCGGCAATACCTGGTGTCGCTGCTGCAGCGGCATCATGGAAACGTATCGGCAGCGGCGCGCGAGGCGCAGATCAGCCGCAAGTCGCTGTACGAACTGATGCATCGGTTCGACATCGAGCTGCGCCCGAATGTTTCCGACATCGCCGCACGAGGTGTTTCCTCCCCGTAACACCCGCACCGGGCTGTCACCTGTACGTAACACTTTCCTCTCTGCGGGAAGCAGTGCGTCTTGCCGAACAGCGCTGCAAGCTGCTGAAATCGCGAGCCCAACGATAGTTGATTTCCACCTTGCCGCAAGGCACGCCACGTGCAATCCCTATTTCCGACACAACCCCACGGGAAAGGGCTGGATGCGATTCGGACAGCAACGCGGTTCTTGGTGGGCAGTGATTCTGATTCTCGCAGCCGGATCCGCAACCGCCGGAACCATCGAGGGCCGCGTGCAGACGCGCGATGCGAAGCTCGACTTGACGGGATTCGTAGCGTACGTGGACGACGTTGCAGGGCCCTTTCCTACCCCTGACCGGGTGGTCCTCATGGACCAGAAGAGCCTGCGGTTTGTACCGCACGTACTGCCGATCCAGGTGGGTACGACCGTGGAGTTTGCCAACAGCGACCCGCTGGCGCACAACGTGTTTTCCATCTCCAGCACGAAACGTTTCAACCTCGGCTTGTACGGACGCGGAACGAGCCGGCGTGTGAAGTTCGACCAACCCGGCGTCGTGCAATTGCTGTGCAACGTACACCAGGAAATGTCGGCTTTCATCGTGGTGGTGAAGAGCCCGTATTTCGCGCGCACGGCGGCCGACGGAAGCTTTCGGATCGACAACCTGCCGGCGGGGCGCCATCGGGTGCGCATCTGGCACGAAGCCATGGACGAGCGGAGCTACGACGTCGTGGTGGCGGCGGCAGGCATTACGAAGAAAACGATCCGCCTGGATTGAGCAGGAACAGAGATGACATCGGAGAGCCGCAAACGCGAAGCGCTGCATAGCGAAAGCGAGGGGCAGGTTTTGCTCAATCCGCAGCAACTGCTGCCGGGTGTGGATTACCTGTACTGCCCCGACTGCGGCCATCACGTGGGCAGCATTCGCCTGCAACCGGGAGTTTGGGAAGTGCAGTGCTCGCGCTGTGTCGGCGAGTGCAGTTTGTGCGGCTGCAAGACGACCGGGACCTGCCACGGCAGGGACGGCGCGCCGGTGCAGACGCACACCTACGTAAGCGGAACAAAGTAGTACAAGCAAGGCGACGAACCCAGCCCGGGGCGCGGAAGTAGCGGTTGGGTCAGGTCGCAAACGGAGGCGCTCAATGCGCAAAGGACCTGCGGCATTCATTCTTACGGTTGTATTCGCAGTTCTCGTGATAGCGGCGCTGGTCGCACCGCCGCAGGCGAACGGGATTCCGGCGTTCGCCCGCAAGTACCAGACCTCCTGCACCACCTGTCATGACAACTTTCCCCATCTGAACGATTTTGGCAAGGCGTTCAAGGATGCGGGTTTCAAGTTTCCCACCGATGACGAGAGCTTCATCAAGGTGCCGCCGGTGCTGCTGGGCGCTCCGGCGCAGAAAGAGCTCTGGCCGAAAACTGTCTGGCCCGGCGTCATACCCGGCATGCCCCCGATCGGTCTGCGGATGAATAACTTCTTCCAAGTCGTGGGGCGCAACCGCGGGAATTTCGCCCCGGTGGGCGCAGGATTTGTTCCGCGGACCGATTTCGAGCCCGGCCTGTTCAGCATCTTCACGGCGGGCAATTTCGGCAGCGACATCGCTTTCTGGGTGGATGACGACCTCAGCGTCGCCGGTTCGGGCGGCGACGGCGGGCTGGGCGACGGCTACCTGCGATTCGTCAACATCGGGCGCTTCCTGCATCTGCCCAAAGACGCTCTCCACCTGCGCGTTGGCCAGTTCGAGCTGGAACTGCCCTTCTCGCCGGCCAGGAGCTGGAACCTGAGCCCATGGGACATTTACGACCAGGCCGCGTTCGGCGCTGTCAACTCCAGTCTCCCGCAGCAGAACGTGACCAACGGGTTTGCCCTGTCGAGCGCCGCCCAGGGAGTGGAGTTCAGCGGTGGGCATCACTACGGCGGCTACTTCTGGGCGCTGGCCATCGTGAACCAGAACGTCGGGTCGCAAGCGATTGACACCAGCGGCCTGGTGCCGTCGGCCCTCGGCGCCAACAGTGGCGGCCTGGGATTCTTTTCCGATGCCAACTACAAGGACATCTACGGTCGGGTGGCCTACCGCTTCAACCTAGAGCGTGATCAGGAGAGCCGGCGCGCGATCCAGGCAGCGGGAGCAATGGGCCCGCGCACCCACACCTATCTCACGCTGGGCAGCCTTTACTACTACGGGCGCTCGGTGCAGCGGTTCGTCGGGGCGGACGCGGCTGGCAACGCCGTGGGCCTGACCGCACGCGAGCCGTTCTATCGCGTGGGTGGCGATTTCGACTTCAATTACCGCAACTTCAACCTCTTCGGCCAGTACCTCTACGGCCGCGACCACAACCTGCTGCCCTTCGACTCGACGGGAGCGCTGATCCCACTGCCGGCGACGGGAGGGCCGCCCTTGCCGGTGGGATTCGTGCGCAGCGCGCCGGCAACCTTCAGCGGCGGCTTCATTCAAGCCGACTACTTGCCCCTGCCCTGGATGATGCTGATCATGCGCTATGACGGGGTGAACTCGTGGGCCGACTTTGCCAACGGACAGGAGTCCATTCCTATCGGAAACTTCTTCGGCCCGGCGCAACACACGCGCAACCGCATCACGCCGGGCGTGCAGTTTCTGATCCACGCCAATATCAAGGCCTCGTTCGAATACCAGTTCCGCCCGCGACAGCAGGTGGCCAACGGCATAGATCCGGTCACGGGATTGCCGGTCACGATCGCGCCGTTCCGCACCAACACGGCCACGGCCGGACTGGAATTCGTGTACTGAAACGCAGAGGTGGGACGCGCCACGGGTGCGCCGCACCTCCCACAAAGTTTGGAGGAATGACACGCATGAAACGCACTGTTGCAATTGTCCTGGCAGTCCTAATGGTTTCCGCCGTCGCTCTGGCCGGCACGCTGAGCGGCAAGGTGAGCGGCGCCTCGGGCGTCTCGGTTGTCTACGTGGACACGATCGCGGGCAAGACGTTTCCCGCGCCGGAAAAACACGTGCTCATGGATCAGAAAGGGCTGCTGTTTCAACCCCACATCGTGGTCGTTGAAGTAGGGACAACGGTGGACTTTCTGAACAGCGATAACGTCGCGCACAACGTTTTCTGGCCCGCCATCTCCGGCGACAAGAAGGCGGGTCACAATCTCGGCACCTGGCCCAAGGGCCAGAAGAAATCGTTCAAGTTCGACAAAGCCGGGGTGGTGCCGCTGCTGTGCAACGTCCACCCGGAAATGTCCGGCTACATCATCGTGACGCCGACGCCGTACTACGCGGAGACGGACGCGCAGGGCAACTACAAAATCGCCAACGTGCCGGACGGCGACTACAAGGTGGTGGCGTGGCACGAGGGTGCAAAGCCAGCCTCGAAGCAGGTTGCCGTCAAGGGCGACGCCAAGGCGGACTTCACGGTCACCAAGTAGGAAACGACAGGCGATTGGGCGACGGCAATGGAGAAGCGATTCAGCGACAAGAAAGTGGACCGGGATTGGCTGAACACCAATTTCCCGTGCATGATGGCGTGCCCGGCGCATACCAACGCCGGGCGCTACGTCTCGCTGATTGCGGAAGGCCGTTTTGCCGAAGCCTACCGCGTCGCCCGCGATCCCAACCCGATGGCTTCCATCTGCGGCCGCGTCTGCGCACACCCGTGCGAGACGGCGTGCCGGCGAGGTGAGATCGACAAGCCGATCGCGATCCGCGCCCTGAAACGCTTCCTCACCGAGCGCTATGGGCCGGAGTCGCGACATCGCAGCGACCTCGCGCCGGTTGCCGCCGAGCTGAACGGATTCAAGGTGGCGATTATCGGCAGCGGGCCGGTTGGGCTGTCGGCAGCGCACGACCTGGCGCTGCTGGGGTATTCGGTAACCATCTTCGAAGCCGCGCCTGTGCCGGGCGGCATGCTGTATCTCGGGATTCCCGAGTACCGCTTGCCGCGCGACGTGGTGGAAGCGCAGGTGCGCGAGATCCTGGAGACCGGCGACATCACGTTGAAGCTCAAACACGCGGCGGGGCGCGATTTCACCGTCGGAGACCTGCGGCGCCAGGGTTTCGACGCGGTGCTCATCGCGGTGGGCGCGCACCGCAGCCGCGACCTCAGCATCCCGGGCGTGGACCTCGACGGGGTGCACAAGGGCATTGACTTCCTGCTCAACGTCAACCTCGGCTACAAATTCACGATCGGGAAAAAAGTGATCGTGGTCGGCGGAGGGAACGTCGCCATGGACGTTGCCCGGTCCGCCGCGCGCGAGGTGGTGAAACAGCACGCCGAGGACGACATCGTTCCCGACGACGAGAGCATCGCCGCCGTAGCTACGCGCGAGATGGTGGACGTCTCGCTATCCGCGCTGCGCATGGGCGCCAGCGAGGTACACATCGTCTGCCTGGAGAAGCGGCACGAGATGCCGGCGGCGTTGGAAGAGATCGAGGAAGCCGAGTCCGAGGGCATCGTGATGCACCCGGGCTTCGGGCCCAAACGCATCCTCGGCCGCGCCGGCAAGGTGATCGGACTGGAGACGCTGGATACCAAGTGGGTCTTTGACCAGACCGGGCGTTTCAATCCCGCGTTCACCGAGGGCAGCGAAAAGCAGCTCGAGTGCGACACCCTCATCATGGCGATCGGGCAGGCGGCCAACCTGGATTTCCTGCACCCGGAAGATGGCGTGCAGACCTCTCCGCGCGGGCTGATTGCCGTCAACCGCGAGACCTTGATGACCACGGCGCAGGGAATCTTCGCCGGCGGCGATTGCGTGTTCGGCCCGCGCCTGATCATCGACAGCGTTGGAGACGGCAAGCGAGCCGCGATTGCGATCGACGAGTTCCTGCGCGGCCGCAAGCATCCCGAGCCGTTGATCGAGGTCAGCATTCTCGACCGGCACCGCATGTTTGCCGACTTCATGGACATCCCTCGCCAGGATGTGCCCATGCTTCCGATCGACCGGCGCACCGGTGTAACCGAGGTCGAAATCGGCTTTGACGAAGAATCGGCGATGGCCGAGGCGCGCCGCTGCCTGCGCTGCTGGGTGAACACCGTGTTCGAGGGCAATCCGGAGGACGGCACCGAGTGCGTTCTCTGCGGCGGCTGTGTGGACGTTTGCCCGGAGAACTGCCTCAGCCTGGTATCGCTCGACCGCATTGATTTTGAGCCTGGCGTGCTGGAGACGATTCGCGACAACTCCCAGGTTTTCGGAATCGAACTGGACGACATGGCGGCTGACGAGCTCGGCGTCATTACCGGCTCCGCCATGATTAAGGACGAGACGCGCTGCATCCGCTGCGGACTGTGTGCGCTCCGCTGCCCGGCCAACACCATCACCATGGAAGCGTACCGGCTGGCATCAGCGGAGCCCAGCGGCCTCATCCCGCTGCAAGCGATGGACGTGAAGCAGGCAGGGGCGCCAACCGCAGGTAAGTGAAGGAAAGTTATGTCGAAGGACGATAAAAAAGAAGAGGCGGGCCTAGGCCGGCGCCAGTTCTTTGTCAAGATCGGCATCGGCTCGGTTGCTGTCGCGGCGGCGGGCACGGCCGCGTTCGCCTACCAGTTTCTCTCACCCAACGTGCTCTATGAGCCGTCCCCGATAGTGAACGCCGGCAAGCCCGATGCCTATCCGCCGGACTCGGTCACCCTCGATCCCCAGGCCGCCATTTTCATCGTCAACAGCGCGCAAGGTTTTTACGCTCTGCAGGCCACCTGCACGCACCTGGGATGCCTGACCGCCTGGAAGCCGGAACTTGGCATCATCGCCTGCCCGTGTCACGGCAGCAAATTCAAACGCGACGGCACCAAGATTGCGGGTCCCGCTCCCAGGCCCCTGCCACGGTTTCGCATGTGGCTCAGCGACGAAGGCGACCTGATGGTGGACCGTGCCGTCGTGCTTTCGTCGCGGCAGTTGGTAAAGGTTTAGTTATGGCGAAGACTCTAGGCACTTATTTCGAAACCGTTCGCGCCAGCCGCGCATGGCGCTCCATCTTCCGCAGCGGGCGCGGCGGCACCCGGCTGCACGACGTGCTCGCCATCCAACAGAACGTTTTTCTGCACCTGTTCTCGGCCAAGGCGCGGCGGCGCGCGCTGGACTTCAGCGTCACCTGGTATCTGGGGACGCTGACCTTCGGCACATTCGTCATTCTCGTTATCACCGGAATTCTGCTGATGCTGTACTACCACCCGTCGGTGCCGCAGGCCTACGCCGACATGAAGGACCTGCAGTTTGTAGTGTCTTCGGGAGTCTTTCTGCGCAACCTACACCGCTGGTCGGCGCACGCGATGGTGTTCCTGGTGTTCGCGCACATGTTCCGGGTGTTCTATCGTGGCGCGTATCGCCCGCCGCGCGAATTCAACTGGGTAATCGGCGTGGTGCTGCTGCTGATCACGCTGCTGCTCAGTTACACCGGCTACCTGCTGCCGTGGGACCAGCTCTCGTACTGGGCGGTCACGGTGGGCAGCAACATCGCGTCGGCGGTTCCGCTGTTCGGCGCGAAAATCCGCTTCCTGATGCTCGGCGGCAACCTGGTAAACGCCAACGCGCTGCTCCGGTTTTATGTCCTGCACTGCATGATCCTGCCGCTGACGGCGATCGCAATTATCGCGATTCACTTCTGGCGCATTCGCAAGGACGGCGGACTCTACGCCGGCGCGCCGCACAAACCGGAGACGAAATGAGCGACAAGGATTTCGTTGCCGGCATGAATTCGGATGCGCGCAAAGCGCCGGTGCGGGTAGCGTTCGTCACGCGCCGAACCTCGCCGGCCGTCGTGGTGCAGGACGAGGACCGGGTCATGACCTACCCGGAAGTATTCTTCCGGGTGGCGGTGGCCGTCATGGTCGGCGCCATCGCGCTCGTCTGGATGGCGCTGCTGTGGGACGCTCCGCTCGAGGGGCTCGCCGACCCAATGCATACGCCCAACCCCGCGAAGGCGCCGTGGTACTTCCTCGGATTGCAGGAACTGCTGCACTACTTTCCGCCCGTGGTCGCGGGCGTGCTGATTCCCACGCTCGTGGTGATTGCACTCATCATCATTCCGTACTTCAACGTCAATATCGAATCCGAAGGGCTGTGGCTGCGCGACAGGACGCGCCGGCTCCGGATCTTCGGCGCCGTCGTGGTGGCGTTGTCGATTTTCCTGAGCGTGTTCGACGTTTTTGTCGCGCTGGCGCCAACGATTGTGGTGGCGGTCTTCATGGTGATCGCTGCGCTGGCCGCGCCCGACCCGCCCGATCAATTCCGCCGCTGGCTGGTCGCGAAGCCGATCTCGTTCTGGATCATGACGTGGTTCTTGTGCGAGCTGGTCGTGCTGACCGCCGTCGGAACCTTCTTCCGCGGCCCAGGCTGGTCCTGGGTCTGGCCATGGCAGGGGTACTGACATGAGCGCGCGCGATAAGCTCACATCGCTTCGACGCCGCATCTTCGGCGACAGCGCCCGCGCCTTCGGCATCATGAGCCTGGTGTTCCTAGTCTCACTCGCCGTCGCGCCCGCCAAGAATCACTTCAGCGAGTGGCGTCACTATCAGAAGCAGTACGTGAAGCTCATCCGCACGCGCGCCGACGCCGTCACTCTGCAGCGCCATCTGGAAACCGGCATTCAACAGATCTGGATTCCCGAATATGGCGTAGTGGACCGTTGCACCACCTGTCATACCGCTTTGCGTGAGACGAGCCTCTCGACGGTCAGCACCCAGCCATTCCGCCCGCATCCGCCGATTCCACACAAGCTCACCGAGTTTGGCTGTTCCACGTGCCACCGCGGCCAGGGCCCGGCCACCACGGTGGAAGAAGCGCATCGCAGCACGCTGGCCTGGGAACAGCCGATCCTGCCGGCGAAGTACATCGAGTCTTCCTGCGGCCAGTGCCATCTCGCCGACCTGCCCGGCGCGCCGCAACTCAACTATGGTCGCAAGCTGCTGGCGCGCGAGGGCTGCGTGCGCTGTCACGCAGCTCGCCAACCGGACGGCGTGCTGATGCAGGGGACCGACGACCCGCCGTCGCTGCAACACATCGCGCAGAAGACGACGCGCGAGTGGATGTACGCCTGGATCAAGAATCCGCAGGCGTACTCCCCCACCGCCACCATGCCGAACTTCATCCTGAGTGACGACGATGCGCGCGATGTCACGGCATTCCTGATGGCGCAGAGCACGCCGATCGTGCTGCCCGGCGCCGAAAAAGCGGCAGCGTCGGCCGGCGCTCCGGCCGATCCCACCGCCGGCGCCTCGCTCTACGGCGAATCTTTCTGCGCCTCCTGTCACGCGGTGCAGAACGCTGCCGGCAGAATGGTGGGTGGCGACCTCGGCCCTGA
Organism: Terriglobia bacterium; assembly: GCA_020073185.1. Lineage (NCBI taxonomy): Bacteria > Pseudomonadati > Acidobacteriota > Terriglobia > Terriglobia bacterium. Next base: position 4,998 of record JAIQFT010000071.1, on the reverse strand, counting down.
GCTGACCCGGATCGGCACCAAGGTGAAGCCGGAGTGGCTGGAGTCGTGGCTGCGCAATCCCGGCGCCTACGATCCGGACACCAAGATGCCGCACTATCGCTTCACCGGGCAGCAAATCAGAACGCTCGCCGGATTTTTGGAAGCGAAGACGGATTCGGACCTCCTCGGCAACGTGCATCTGCCCGAACCCACGCCGCAGCAGATCGCGCACGGCAAGCAGCTGGTGAACGAATACGGCTGCTCGTCGTGTCACGAGATCAACGGCGTGCGCAAGCCCGACAATTTCGCGCCCGACCTCAGCCACGTCGGCAGCCGTTTGCTGGCACAGCTTGTGTTTGCCCCGAGCGTCTCCCACACGCTGCCCGACTACATCGCCGCCAAAGTGCGCAACCCGCGCGCCTTCGGGCCGAGCCTGAAGATGCCGCAATTCAATCTCACGCCGCAGCAGGTTGACGCCATCACCACCGCGCTGCTGGCGCTCACGGACCGCGCGCAATCGCAACCTCCGTCGCTGCGGATCGCCTCACATCGCGAATCGCATTACCAGCCCGCCGGACATGCCGGGCAGCTCATCCGCGACCTGCGCTGCTTCAGTTGCCATGCCATCAACGGCCGCGGCGGCGACATGGCGCCCGATCTCACATGGGAGGGCAGTTCGGTGCAGGCGAAGTGGCTCGCCGATTTCCTCAAGAACCCCAATACGCTGCGCCCGGCGCTGATCCGCCGCATGCCAAGGTTCAATCTGAGCGACGCGGAAATCAAGGAACTGACTGACTACATCATGACCGTGTATCAGACGCCCGCGTTTGAGCGCGACTCCGTGCCTGCCACGTATCCGCCGGCGACGGTGGACCAGGGGCGCCAGCTTTTCTACTCCAAGTACGCGTGTTCCTCATGCCACATCGTAGATCCGGCAAAAGACAAAGGTTACATCGGACCGACATTGACCCAAGTCGGCTCACGACTGACGCCCGCCTGGATCTACCATTGGCTCAAGAATCCGCAGGAGCTGCGTCCCGGCGCCATCGAACCCAACCAGCACATGAGCGACGCTGACGCACGCGCGCTGACCGCCTATCTCGTGTCGCTCAAGGGCCAGGCGGCAAAAACGAAAGTGGCCGGCGCACCTCATGCGCAACTGGGGGCGGGACGATGAGGCGGATTGGCTTGGTCGCACTCTGCTTCGTCATTCTGATCGGCTGCAGCCGCCAGCCGGTGAAGCCTGCGGCGCCTGCTACCACTGCCTATGGCACCGCGATCGCCGAAATCAGCGGCGGAAAACAGATTGCGCCAGCCGGCGCCGCCCTCGATCAGCCGGTGGTCGTCCAAGTCAACGACGCTCAAGGCAACGGCGTCACCGGCGCGTATGTCGAGATTCATGCTCCGTCGGGCGTGATGCTTGATGCCGCCTCCGGTCTTACAGATTCCAGTGGCCAGTTCACGACGAAGGTCACGCTCGGTGGCGTCGCCGGCCGATACCAGTTGACCGCGATCACGCGCGACAAAGGCGGCAAGAACTACGAACTTAAGATCGAGGAAATTGCGCTCGACTCCCAGCAAGTGCTTGGCCGGCAAATCAACCAGCAATACTGTTCGCGCTGCCACGATCCCGAGTCCACGCCGGAGCGCGTCTCCAACATGGACAACCTCGCCACCAAGCCGCACGCGTTCACCGACGGCGAATCGCTGAATAGGATCAGCGATGCCGACCTCACTGCCATCATCAGCCATGGCGGAGCGGCGCTGAACAAGTCCGCCGAAATGCCGCCCTACGGCTACACGCTTTCCAAGAGCGATATACAGGCCCTGGTTTCCTACATCCGCGCCGTCGCCGATCCGCCGTACCCGACGAAAGGAGTCGTTTATGCGAAGGATTAGCCTAGCCCTCATATGGTTGCTGGTTGTTGCGTCCATGGCGTCCGCCCAGGTGCTCAGCCCAGGCGAGATCGGCGACGACACGCAGCGCGCTCTGCAGGAGAAGTACTTCGACCAACTTAGGCACTTCGGCGAGGAAGCGCGCGCTCACAACTTCCCGTACCCGTTCTACTTCAGCCGTGTCCTCGACATCGCGCAGCCGCAGCAGGCCACGGTGGACCAGCGTTCCATCCGCTTCGACACTTTCAACCGGCAATTGGTACTGGAGGTCACCGGTAACTACTTCGCGTCCTATTCTTCGCAGTTGATGGATTACGACCACCGAGTACGGCAGGACTTTAACGACGTCGTGCTGCCGCTGTTGAAGATGGCCGCGGCGCAATTGGCCAACGCCGACGGTTTCCAGGCATACGCGTTCGAGATTTCGCATCACGTGCGGCACAAGGTAATCGGCGTTGAGTCCGAGTCGGTGGAAAACGTGGTCTTCATCTTTCCTCGCGCGGCGGTTGAAGGGCTTGTCAATGCCACCACTTCCGAGCAGCAGCAAGCCGCCGTGCTGGATAGCCAGATTCTGGTGGACGGCGAGCGCTTCTCCATGTGGCTGACCGGCGATCCGCCGCCAGGCTCGGAGCGGCCTCGAAAAATCCAGGAGAGGCAGCAGCGGACGGGAATCGCCAGCCTGCGGTCGTCAGTCGGTGCCCTCGACCCGATCGAGCCGACGGTTAGCCTCAAGCTACTCGGCTTCAAGGAACCGGCGCCGCGCATCGTCACCGACATGACGCTCGGATCATTGCTGGTAGAGCACGATGCGACCATAACGCGCCTGGTTCGTGAACTGGATTCCCAGGCGCACTTCGTCTCCTACGCCCCGCCCAGCTTTATCGCGTTTCGCAACGGCGCTTACCTACAGTTGCCGGTCAACACGCTGCTTGACGCCACGCTCGCGGGCAGTTCGCGCTACAAACTCGCCGCCCTGGCATTCGACGAGCACATCGCGCACTTGGTGCGGCCGATGCTCGCATATTTTCCGAAAGAGCCGGATTTTGACGGCATTGATTTCGGAACCTCTGTGAAGCTCTCCGATTCGGCCAGCCCGCTCGCCGTCGAATTTATTCTTCCGTCGAAAGCGCTGCGCTGCTATGCGGCCTACGACTGCACCGGGCAGCAGTTGATCGATTCCGGCATCGTTCTTATCAATGGTGACCGCGTTGGTCTGGAGCTACAGGCAGCAGAAAAATAGCAGACACCTCGGTTGTGTAAAGGCTGCATCGGGCGAGGACATCAGGCTCATCGATTTACCCGGCGTATACGGCCTTAAACCGCGATCCGAGGATGGGCGCGTCACTGTGGACGTGCTGCACGGTCGAATGGCAGGCACTCGCAAGCCGGATGGGGTCATGCTGGTCCTGGATGCCACCAATCTGGCACGACAATTAGCGCTGGCGGCCCAAGTCGTTGCTCTTGGGCTGCCCACCTTGGTCATTCTCAACATGGCAGATTCCCTGCGCAGGCAAGGTGGTCACGTGGACCCGCTGGCGCTGGCGCGAGAGCTGGGCACTCCTGTGGTACTGGCAAGTGCGTCGGAAGGCGAGGGGCTGACGGGGATCTCACGGTTCCTCTCGTCATCACCGAACGCTCCAGCCCCGGTGACCTTGCCGATTTTGCAGGATGTGCCGGCATGCCAGGCCTGGGCGAGGCGTGTCAGCGAGTCTGCAGGTTACCGGCGCCCCTTACCGGCCACCTGGACGCGGCGGCTGGATGCCGTATGCCTGCACCGCTTCTGGGGACCGGTCATCTTCCTCCTTACCGTCGTCGCGGTGTTCCAATCCATTTTTCTGATCGGGCAGCCGCTGTCAGACTTGCTGCAACACGTGCTCCACAAGTTCGGGGCTAGCCAGCTTCCCAGCGGCGCAATGAAGTCGATCCTGATCGACGGCGCTTGGAATGGAACTGCCGCCGTGCTGGTGTTTTTACCGCAGATCATGTTCCTGTTCCTGGTGATTGGCATCCTCGAAGACTCGGGATATCTGGTGCGCGCCGCCGTCATCGCAGATCGGACCATGGCCAAGGGCTGAATGGCAAGGCCTTCGCAAAATCCCAAGCCGATCCTTGATGAAATGACTCGCCTCTGCCGCCCAGGCGGCACGGTGGTCGTAGGCGAATTGAACCCCCTTTCGCTTTGGCAGTTGTGGCGGCGTGCGAAGGCGCGTTGTGGCATCGGGTATTTTCGCAAGGCACACTTGCACCCACCCCGGCAATTGATGCGAATCCTGGAACACACTGGATGCGCGTCGTAGCAGCGGCAAAACGGTGAGACTGTCTTGCGCAGATTACAGTTTTCCGTCTTTTGCGTTGACAACGGGCCGGCAAGGAATTTCCCAGTACCCGGGGCGAGTTCGTAAACTTGGATTATGAGCCCAGCAGACGCACAACGCATATACCTCGACTTTAATGCGACTACGCCCCTTGCGCCGGAAGTAGCCGCCGCTATGGAGCAAGTGCTGAATGAGCCGTTTGGCAACCCGTCCAGCGAGCACTGGGCCGGGCGAACGAATGCTTCAATCGGCGCATGGGAGAGCCGGTGGAAGGATTAGGGAAAGCGACGGGCGAACGTCGTTGACAAAGGCAGTGCGTTATCCCAGCCGCAGCAAACGGTCGGGCTGCGGTTCCGACTATTTGTGGGAACGAACTCCCACTGGCGTCCAATTCAGGCGAAAGTCAATGTACAGCGGCGTAATCTTGATTCGCTCATCAGAACGGTATTGCGGATGCTTTGCCATTTCGAGCATGGCAACGATTGCACCGGGATTGCCTTGGCTATATTCCAGAACGCGTTCGAGGAAATCGCTCATATTTTGCGCCGACAAACCCCCACGCTTCGCCACTGCCAAAGCGAAGCACTCCGCTACGTCTGCATCGAAGTTCTTCAGCTCAAACCGGTCGGCACGATCAGCGTAGAAAGGTTGGAGGAATCCGGTATCCTCCATCACTGCTGTCCGGTTAAAAGTTGAACAGAATCAGTTGGTTGACGTTTTCGGTGAAATTGGCGTCCTGGTCGATGGCCTGAAGGGCGCATAAAATGGGCGTTTTCTCGAAAAGTGTGAGGCTGAGAATCTGTAGAAT
>JAIQFT010000070.1 GCA_020073185.1 Terriglobia bacterium | reverse complement strand
TGTGCGCAATCCAGATGTCCTCTTGCTTCTCCCGCTGCTTGCGCGTCCCCATCGACATGCGCGACATTCTACGAACTATGCCTGTGGATACTTCAGTACTTTCCGCTCACGAATCCAGACTTGCACCACGGGCTGCTAGCCTCTGCTTAGGGCCTTAGCGGTTATTACCCGCGGCGGCGCGTGCGCTGCTGCGGTCGGCGATGATGCGCCGCGCGTTGTCGGCGAGTTCTTTAGCCTTGGGCAGCAGGTCCAGCGCCTTCTGCACCAGGAGATCGGCCTCGGCGCGGACCTTCAGCCCTTCGATCTGGCCGAACTCATCAATGAACATCTCGCTCTTGATGCTGGCGTGGATCCAGTCGCTCACCTGTGCCAGGTCGGCTTCCGTCCAGGGGATTTTTTGCTCGCTCAGGAAGGAGCGGAATTCCTGCATCACCGGTTCGTCCACCTCGAAATTTTTCGCGATGTGCCGGCTGAGCAGGTAATGCTTGGCGAAATTGAAGAAGGCGTAGTGCTGCAGCAGCGTGTCCTGGAAGTGATTGCTCTTGATGGCCGGGATCTTCACGTCCGGCGAGATGCCACCGCCGCCATACACCGTGCGGCCGCTGTCGGTCATCTTCACTTCGCGATTGGCGTTTCCGGTTTCCTCGCCGTTGTCGCGCTGGTAGTAGTAATCGTAGAGCGAGATGCTGCTGTAGTCGCGCTGGATCAGGCGTCCGCTCGGCGTGTAGTACTTGGCGGTAGTTAGTGCCAGGCCGGTGTTTTCCGACAGTGGATACACGGTCTGCACCAGGCCCTTGCCGAAGGTGCTCTCGCCTACCACCAGCCCGCGGTCGTGATCCTGGATGGCGCCGGCAACGATCTCCGCGGCCGACGCGGTGCCGCGATTCACCAGCACCACAATCGGGTAATTCTTGCCGCCATTGCCTCGGCTGGCGCGATAAACCTTCTCCGGCGACGAGCGCCCGCGGTGCGATACGATCACCGCGCCCTTGGGCAGGAACTTGTCCGCCATGCCTACGCCTTCGCTCAGCAGCCCGCCCGGATTCTGCCGCAGGTCGAGTACCAGGCCCTTGAGCTCGCCAAACTGGTCGAGCGCGTCCTGAACTTCTCTGTCGGTAGTTTCCTGAAAGCCGGTAACGTGCAGATAGCCGATCCCCGGCCGGATCAGGAAGTGCAAGTCCACGCTGTAGCGCGGAATCTCATCGCGCGTGACCGTGAACTCCATCGGCTTGGGCGCGCCTTCGCGCAGGATGGTAATCCGCACCTGCGTGCCCTTGGGTCCCTTGAGCATGTCGGCGACTTCGCTGGTGCTCAGGTTGTCGGTGGGCTTGCCGTCTACCGCCGCGATCACGTCGCCGGGGTGGATGCCCACCTTGTACGCCGGCGTCCCCACGAACGGCATCAGCACGATGACCTTGTTGTTCCGCGGTCCCACTTGCATGCCCACGCCGTAGTACTTGCCGCGCTGTTCTTCGCGCAGCAACCCATACGATTTCGGGTCGAAAAAGTTGGAGTGCGGATCGAGCACCCGCAACATGCCCGGGATGGCGCCGTTGTAGATGGCCTTGTCCGGGTTGACCGGCTCGGCGTAGTTCTGTTCGACCACGTCATACACATTGGAGAAGGTGCGCAGGCCTGAGCGCACCTCGCCGTCCGACGACGGCTGTGCCATCCCGACACGCTGTCCAAATAGCGCGCCCAGAAACCCGCAAGCCAGAATGACCAGGACGACCAGCAGAAGGGAGCGGCGAGAGCCTCGGAGCATGGTGATGTAAGTCCTTACGGTGCGGCTGAAGTGCGAGCGTTGTCCCTCACCGTGAGCTGCTCGAAGTATAGCAGGCATTTTACTTATACTTGCCGGCACTCGTCCCGGCAAGTGCACCAAAGTACTACCTTTGGATGGAGTTGGCGCCGGGCCGATGCAGAAATATCCGTTGACCGCGAGCCACTGGATTTGGACGAAGAAGTAGCTGGTAGCCCCGACTACCGGCTACGGACTACCGACTGCCCGCCGCTTCGTACATCTTCCTCACCACACTCTGCGCATGCTCCGCCAGCGCGTCCAGGTCCTTCAACGTGTATTCCGCCGCCGCAATCGGATCGCCGACCACAAACTGCAGCGCCACCCTCCTTATGTGCACCGAGCCCAGCGGCAGCGCCTCATACGTTCCCAGAATCGCCATCGGCACAATGTCGGCCTGTGCTTTCACCGCCACATAAAAGGCTCCACGGCGAAACGGCAGCATCTTGCCTCTGGGCGCGCGCTCGCCCTCGGGAAACACCACCAGCGACATGCCGCGTTGCAAAGTCTTGATCGCCTCACGCAGCGCCCGCCGCGTCAGCGCAAAATTTCCCGGCTCAATCTCCAGCGCCCCCGAACTTCGCAGCCACCACCCGATCAGCGGCACGCGAAACACCAGACGGTGCGCCATGATGCGGAACGGAAACGGCAGGTGTCGGTAGAGCAGGGGAATGTCCATTGCGGAAAGATGGTTGGCGACGTACAGGCGCGGCTTGCTGGCGTCAATCCGCTCCAGTCCGCTGACCGTGGCCCGCGTTACCACCTTCAGGATGATCGCCGACCACAGCTTCACCACCGTGTGCCGCGCGCGGCCGCTCTTGTCCAGCACGCCCGCCAGCAGCGAAATCGGTTCCAGGGTTACGGTGACCAGAAATATGTAGGGCCAGAAGATCAGCAGGGCACGTGCCCAGCTCAGCAGATTGCGCACACTTTGCTCGCGGTTTTCGGTTGCCGGTGATCGGTTCTCGGTATCAATCGATGGTCGATAGTCGGCCGCCTTTCGGTTCCCCGATTGTTGGCTGAAGGCCGGCACCGGTCGCGTAGCGACACATGAAAATCGAGCGCCTTCCCTTCCAGGATCACCACATCGTCGCCCGATTCAATAACCCGGCACTTCCAAGTCCCGTAGAGACGACTGACAATAGCCTGGCACTTCAGTGCCGGGAGCAATTGCAAACAGAAGGGAAGTCCCGTAGGGACGATTGAAAGCCGACAACCGAAAACCGTGAACCGACAATCTAGTCCAGATCAATCGCCTCCGACTCCAACTGCTGGTTCATCAGCCGCGATACCAGCGGCTTCAGCCCCTCGCCGCTTTTCGCCAGCACGAAATCGTTCTGGTCATCGTTCCAGTTCAGCTTGAAGCTGGTGGACAGCGCCGAAATCCAGATCTGCCGCGCCGGCGTGTTGGGCGAGATCACGAACCGCCCCGGCGGCTCCGCGAAACTGATGTGCAGCGCGCCCGCCTGGTCTTCCACCTCGAAGTCGGCGTCGTCTTCGGCTTCGATCAACGATTGCTTCAGCGATTCCATCGCCGCATCGGCGCGCCGCCGGAATGCCATCTCGTCCATGGCGCGGCATTCTAGCATTTAGCTCCCCGCTCGCAGCTATCAGCTTTCAGCCGCCGCGGATCGCGCTCGCCCCTACGTCCTATTTCTTTGTGTCGAACCTGCAGTTTCGCGCAACAATACCGACTTCCACACTTGTTTGGTTTGGATACCTATGAGCGATCAAATCGACCCTGTCGTTGCCCCCGCTGCCTATAAGAACCGCCGTGGGTGGCTCACGTTTTTCGGAATCATTGAAATTCTGATGGGATGCGTGTTGCTAATGCTGATTGCATTGACGGCATTTGCCCTGTGGTACGTGCCGACAGCCTCCCAACCTCCGGCGGATGCCCGCTCCGGGCTAACGGTGGTTGCGATTTTTTACGGCCTCTTGGCTGTCTTCTTTGTCGCCGTTGGCATCGGAAGTGCCCAAGCGCGCCGCTGGGCACGGCTTGCCATGCTGGTGGTGAGTTGGGCATGGCTTGGCATCGGCGTGCTTGCGATGGCGATGTTGATTCTCATCATGCCCATGATCACGCGCAGCATGCGGCTGCAGGCCAAAGCAGCCATGCCCGACAATATGGAGACGGTCACGCGCATCGTGATCTATTCCATCCTCGGCCTCTTCTTCATCTTGCTGCCCGGCATATTTCTGCTCTTCTACAGCGGCAAGAACGTAAAGGCAACCTGTGAACGTCCCGGAGTGCCCGCCGGACGCCGCAAGCCGTTAGGGGTAGTGATTGTTGCCGTGTTCTTTGGATTCGGAGCTATATCGTGCGCGTTCGCCGTGGCTGTGCGACCCGCCCTCCCGTTGTTCGGCGGCTTTGTGACTGGCTGGGCCGCGTGGTTGGCTGCTGTGGTAATGGGGATTGTGAGCGCTTGGCTCGCCTGGAACCTGTACCATCAGCGCTCGCTGGCCTGGAAAGCGGCCGTGGCCTGGCTTTTGTTGAATTGGCTATCCACACTTGTGACCATGTCGCGCACGAGCCTGCTGCAGATGTATCAGCGTATGGGATATGGCGAAACCGAAATCTCGCGCATGATGCCATTCGTCAAGTACGGAGTTTATGGCGGTTGGATCATCGGCCTGGCCTTCTTCGCGTATCTGCTCGCGATTCGCAAGCACTTCGCGGAGAACAGCAGCTCGTCGGTTCCTCGACTGGGCGCAGCGGACCCTTTGCATCCTTCAAAGTGACAAATCATTCAAAGTGACAAATCATTATTGAGCAAAGTGCCTCCCGCCCCTCGTCGCTGAACCGCTCCACCCACTTGTAGCCCGTCTTGCGGGTGCGAACCGTGCTCAGAGCACCTCACAAGTGGGTCTGGCGCGCGCACCAAGGCTGCGACACCCCTACTCAGCCAACGGCCAATCGCCAATGGCCAGCGGCTGCCTTCTAAAATGGTATATCCGCATCCGTAATCTGCGTGCCCGCCGCCGCGTCGGGTTCGGGTGTCCGCTGATCCATATTCGACGCTGCCGCTCCCCGCGGTCGTCCTCCGCCCTCGCCGCCCTCGCCGCCGCCGCGTCCGCCCAGCAGCACCAGGTCGTTGACCACGATCTCGGTACGATATTTTTTCTGTCCGGTTTCCTTGTCGTCCCAGGAATCCGTGCGCAACCGGCCCTCGATGTACACCTGGCTGCCTTTCTTGCAATACTCGCCGACAACCTCCGCCGTGCGCTGCCACGCCACGATGTTGTGCCACTCGGTGCGGTCCTGCCAATTGCCGTCTTTATCCTTGTACCGCTCGTTGGTCGCCAGGCTGAACTTGGCCACCGGCGTGCCGCTCGGCGTGTACTTGACCTCGGGGTCTTTGCCGAGGTGTCCAATCAAGATGACCTTATTGACGCTCTTTGGCATAAAAAAGCTCCTCATAAGTGCCGTGTGAGAGGCGGCCAGTGTAGCAGAAGGGAGGGTCTTTCAGTCGGCCAGTTTCTCAGTCTTTCAGTTCGCCAGTTGCGCATTTACCAGTCAGCGACTGACCGACCGACAGACTGACAGACTAATCACCCAAATGTGCGTTATGTCACAATTTCGTCCGTAACTTACTGAAAAGCCGAAGGCGCCGCTCCGCTCGCCACCCAACTCCGCCGCTTGACCGCGATTTTCCCCCGTTCGACAAATTCCATTCTTCGTTCCCAATTCTGACCCGCAGAATGGTTCTCGCCGCAGTGTTGCCCCGAGGATGGCAACCAGCAATTCCGGCACTACCCGGTTGGGGAAAAGGTGAGGAAATGAGCACATCAACGCAGATTCCTACCAGCGGTCAAGGCTTGGTGCAGATCTCATCGCTCGAAGACATGATCCGCGAGCGCGTTGCCGAGGAGCGCGCCCGCCTCGAAAAAGAGGCCGGCGTGGTCCACAAGCAGGTGCACCACTTCCACAAGCCCATCGAGCGCGGCTTCACCAAGGAAGAGCGTCCCAAGACCACCCTGCTTTTCGGCGGCCTGACTTGGAAACACGAGAAGCTCATCCACGGCGCGCTTGAGGGACTGGGCTACCGCTGCGAGGTTGTGCCCGTTCCTGACGTCAAGGCCTTTCAGCTCGGCAAGGAGTACGGCAACAACGGCCAGTGCAACCCGACCTACTTCACCGTCGGCAACCTGGTCCAGTACCTGCAGAAGCTGGAGGAATCCGGCGTCAAGCGCGAAGACCTGCTCAACCACTACATCTTCCTCACCGCCGGCGCCTGTGGGCCGTGCCGCTTCGGCATGTACGAGGCCGAGTACCGCCTCGCCCTGCGCAATGCTGGTTTCGACGGCTTCCGCGTCATGCTCTTCCAGCAGTCCGGCGGCCTCAATCAGAGCGAAGCCGAAGCCGGCCTCGCCATGAACCTCGACTTCTTTCTCAACCTCCTTAATGCCATGAACATGGGCGACGTCATCAACGAAGTCGCGCACCAGATTCGTCCCTTTGAGGCCAATGCCGGCGAAACCGACGCCGTCCTCGACGAGTGCATCGACTACATGCACGAGGTCTTAAAGAAGAAGTCGCCATGGTCCATCGAAGGCGCGCTCGGCAAGCTCGGCCAGAACATCCCCATGAAGGGCACGGTCGAGTACGTCGGCAAATTCCTCAATCAGCTTTACAGCGACGACTACGTCAGCGCCCTCAACCACGTCCGCGACCGCTTCAACTCGATCAAGGTGGATCGCCTCAAGGTGAAGCCGATCGTCAAGATTACCGGCGAATTCTGGGCCCAGACCACCGAGGGTGACGGCAACTTCAACATGTTCCCATTCCTGGTGCGCGAGGGCGCGCAGATTATCGTCGAGCCCGTCGGCACCTGGATCATGTACATGATCCACCAGGTGGTGCAGAAGATTCGCGACACGAAGGGCTTGGAAGACGGCGCGGTCATGCCTCCGGCGTGGCGTCTCGACAAGCACGCCAAGATCGAGATGAATTACCGCAACAAGCTCGCCAAGCTGAAAGTGGCGGAGGTCATCTTCTCCCGCGAGTACCACAAGATCATCGACGCCCTCGGCGGCACCGCCCACCGGCTGGTCAACCAGTACGAGCTCCAGCGCCTCGGCCACCCTTACTACAACTCGCGCGCCGGGGGCGGTGAAGGCCACCTCGAAGTGGCCAAGAACATTTACTACTCCAATAAAGAGCTCTGCCACATGGTGCTCTCGCTCAAGCCTTTCGGCTGCATGCCCTCCACCCAGTCCGACGGCGCGCAGTCCGCGGTCGTCGCCCACTACAAGGACATGATCTTCCTGCCCATCGAAACCTCCGGCGAAGGCGAGATCAACGCCCACAGCCGCGTTCAGATGGCCCTCGGAGAGGCCAAAGCCAAGGCCAAGCTGGAATTCAAAGAAGTGCTGGAAAAACTGGGCAAGTCGGCCGACGAACTCCGCACCTACGTGGACGCGCATCCGGAGATGTCGACTGCGCTCTACAAGGTGCCCAAGTACAAGGGCGTGATCGGCACGGCGCCGAACTTTGCTGTCCACGTCGCCGAGAAGATGGGCGCGAGCGTTCCGTACCACCAGGAAGCGCATTAGTAGTCGGTCAGTCTGTCAGTCTTTCAGCCCGCCAGCTCAGCGCTAAGCGACTGATCGACTGATAGACCGACAGAGCGAGAGACCAAATGTCGCATTAGTAGTCGGTCAGTCTGTCAGTCTTTCAGTCCGTCAGCTCTTGGGCGACTGACGGACTGATCGACTGACGGACTGATAGACCGATAACCGTCGCACGAAACACTGACGAGGACAAATGCCCGGACTTACCGATAAAGCGGATTCCACGAAGAAATACGACCAGCTCTGGATGGGCCTTGACGTCGGTTCCACCACCGTCAAGGTCGTCATCATTGACGGCGACACCGACACCATCCTGTGGGCGGACTACCAGCGCCACGAAACCAAGCAGCCCGAAAAGGCGATCGAGATGCTCAAGGCCATCTCCGCCGATTTCCCCAACACGCCGGTAGACAATATCCGCGTGTTCATTACGGGCTCGGGTGGCTCGGGTATCGCCAAGCACATCGGCGCCAAGTTCGTGCAGGAAGTCAATGCCGTCTCCCTCGCCGTGGAGAAGCTTTACCCCGCGTGCGGCTCGGTCATCGAGCTTGGCGGCCAGGACGCCAAGATCATCATCTTCAAGGAAGACCCCGAGACCGGCAAAAAGAAGAAGCTGCCCTCGATGAACGACAAGTGCGCCGGCGGCACCGGCGCCGTCATTGACAAGATCAACGCCAAGCTCCGCATTCCCTCCGACCAGCTTTGCCAGATGGGCTACAAGGGCCTGAAGCTGCACCCGGTGGCCGGCAAGTGCGGCGTATTCGCCGAGACCGACATCAACGGCCTGCAAAAGCAGGGCGTGCCTCCCGACGAGCTCATGGCCTCGCTGTTCGAGTCCATCGTGCAGCAGAATCTCTCGGTCTTGACCCGCGGCAACACGCTGCGCCCGGTTGTCCTGCTGCTCGGCGGCCCCAACTGCTACATCAAGGGCATGAGCGACTGCTGGAAGGTCAACATTCCCAAGATTTGGGAAGAACGCAATTACCCGCTGCCCGAGGGCGCCAATCCCGAAGACCTCATCACCACACCCGATAATGCCCAGTACTTCGCCTGCATTGGCGCGGTCGAGTTCGGCAAGTCGGAAGACCCCGGCGTCGGCGTCTATCTTGGCTACGACAAGCTGGAGTGGTACATCACCGAAGGCCGCGCCCAGGAAAAAGCCAAGAAGGGTGGCGCGCAGGCCCTCGCCAAGAGTCCCGAGGAGCTCGACGACTTCAAGCGCCGCTACACCAAAAAGAAATTTGTCCCTGCCACCTTCCGGCCACAACAGGTGGTCGAAGGCTTCATCGGCATTGACGGCGGCTCCACCTCCACCAAGGCCGTCCTCGTCGATAAGGACCGCAACGTCCTGTGCAAGACTTACCAGCTTTCGCGCGGCAATCCAATCGAGGATACTCAGGAAGTCGTCGCCAAAGTAGCCCAACAGGTCAGCGATCAAGGGGCAATACTTAAAGTGTTAGGTGTAGGTACGACCGGCTACGCCAAGGACATCCTCAAGGATGCCGTCGGCGCCGATGTCGCCTTGGTCGAGACGGTTGCTCACACTCAGGCCGCCCTCCATTTCTATTCCGACGCGGACGTCATCTGCGACGTCGGCGGCCAGGACATCAAGATCATCATCCTCCGCGACGGCCGCGTGAAGGACTTCAAACTCAACACCCAGTGTTCCGCCGGCAACGGCTATTTCCTCCAAGGCACCTGCGAGAGCTTCGGTTTCAAGGTCGAGGAATTCGCCGACATCGCCTTCAACGCCAAGGGCTACCCGCAATTCGGCTACGGCTGCGCTGTCTTCATGCAATCCGACATCGTCGACTTCCAGCGCCAGGGATGGAAGCCGGAAGAAATCATGGCCGGCCTTTGCAACGTGTTGCCTAAGAACATCTGGCTCTACGTTTCGCAGATTCCCAACTTGTCGGCCATCGGGAAGAAGTTCATTCTCCAAGGCGGCACGCAGCACAACCTCGCCGCCGTCAAGTCGCAGGTGGACTTCATCGAGTCGCGCTTCAAGGGCAAGGAGATCAAGCCCGAGGTCATCGTCCACCAGCACTGCGGCGAGGCCGGCGCCATCGGTTGCGCCTTCGAAGCCGTGCGCCTCTGGGAGAACGGCAAGCGGACCACCTTCATCGGCCTCGACCAGGTCGCCTCCATCACTTTCACCACCACGCGCAACGAAGCCACGCGCTGCTACTTCTGCAAGAACAAGTGCCTGCGCACCTTCATCGACGTCAAGACCGCTGTTCCCAACCCCGGCTATAAGCCGCCGGTCAAGACCAAGGTGCCGCTCATTGACGGCGCCCAGCGCCTCATCATCGCCACCTGCGAGAAGGGAACCGTCGAAAACGTCGAGGAGATGCGCGTCATCAAGGGCGACATCGACGCCATCAAGAAGGAAAACCCCAACCTGGTCGAGATCGCCGCCAAGGCGGCCTTCAAGAGCTTCGAGCCGCCCGTTGTCGCCGATCCGCTGCCCAAGCTCCAGTTCACCGCCGCCCAGAAAAAACGCGCCGAGCTGATCAACAAACGCGCCGAGCTAAAGATCGGCATGCCCAAGGCGCTCAACATGTACTCTTGCGGCCCCTTCTTCACCGCCTACTTCGAATCCCTGGGCGTGAAGGCGGAAAACCTCATCTGGTCGGAGTACACCAGCGAGCAGCTCTACAAAGAGGGTGCCAAGCGCGGCGCCATCGATCCCTGCTTCCCCTCCAAGGTCGGCATCCCGCACGTCCACAACCTGCTCTACGTCATTCACCCCAAGAAGCAGCTCGACATCATCTTTTTCCCGATGATTGATTCGCTGCCCACCTTCATGGTGAAGACGCAGAGTTCGCGCGCCTGCCCCACCGTCACGGCCACGCCCGCCTCGGTGAAGGCCGCCTTCACCAAGGAATCCGATCTCTTCACCGAAAAGGGCGTCATCTGGAAGGACACGCTCATCGAGCTCACCGATCCCAAGGTCGCGCACCGCCAGATGTACGACGACTGGAAGGACATCCTCGGCCTGAGCGAGGAAGAGAATTTCCGCGCCATCGAGCAGGGCTTCAAAGCCATGCTGAAGTTCGACAACGAGATCATGCGCGGCGCCGCCCGCGAGGTCCTCAAAAAGCTGGAGCGCGAGGACAAGCTCGGCATCGTGCTGCTCGGCCGCCCCTACCACAACGATCCCGGCATCAATCACGAGATCCTGGAGGAATTCCAGAAGCTCGGCTATCCCATCTTCTCCCAGGACTCGCTGCCGCTGGACGACGAGATCATCTGGAAGCTGTTCGGCGATGAAGTGAGGGCCGGCGCCATCTCGCACCCGCTCGACGTCTCCGACGCCTGGAAGAACTCGTACTCGGAAAACACTACCCGCAAGGTGTGGGCGGCCAAGTACATCGCGCGCCATCCCAACCTCGTCGCGCTCGAGCTATCCAGCTTCAAGTGCGGCCACGACGCGCCCATCTACACCGTGATCGAAGAAGTGGTCGAACACTCCGGCACGCCCTACTTCTGCTTCAAGGACATTGACGAGAACAAACCCACCGGTTCGATCAAAATCCGTGTCGAAACCATCGGCTACTTCCTCAAGCGCTACCGCGAAGACATGGTGCGCAACAACCAGAAGCAGCACACGGTGGAAGAACAGCTCAAGGCTTTCGAGCAGCGCCTGCGCCACGAACTCACGCTGGCGGCCAGCGTCGGCTCCAAGGCGGGTTGCTGCGGCACCGAAGAAACCGCGCCGGCCGACCTGATTTCCATTGCCGGCGCCCAACAGGGTCAGCAGGACCTGGTCGAAATGGCAGGGGATTAGGAACTTTTATCGGCAGGTTGCGTTTTGGCCGATACTGAGGCGCGGGGTGCCGAGTCCCGCAGGGACGACATTTCAGAGCCCGGCACGTCAGTGCCGGGAAAGCGTTTCTCCCCTCCGTCCGGCCGAAGGGGTTTTTGTGCGCGCCGGAACTGCTTATGGAACGCAATCGGTCGCGACGGCGTTCTTGATTTCAGACGCCTTGCGGCTTTCGATCGCATCTTTGACCCACTTGCGGACCGGTTTGATCGCCTTCACGTCCTCATCGGTGCTGTAACGCGAATTCGCCGCGTTTCGTGTCGTGTCTCGCCGGTCATTCTGGATCCCGAAATAGCTCGAAAAGGCAAGGTTCTGGATGCCTTCCCCGCGCGCGATCGACAGCACCGTGAAATCGGCTTCCCGCACCGCCATGCCGTTGGGCAGGTTGGTGTGCTCCATGGCCTTCAGTTCCGGCGTGTCGAGCAACCGCCGCAGCTCGTTCAGTTGTTCCGCCGTGACCGAGCTTTCGAAAACCCGCGGCTTCGCCTGGAAGGAAGGTTTCTGCTCGCCGCGTTCCAGGTGGTAGTGGAGGTCGGGATACACGGTAGCGCAGGTGCGGGTCACGTAGCCATTTGCAACGTGTTCCAGCGAGATCCGCATGACAAACGGCGCCACCACGCCGCTGCTGGACGACGTCCGCACTTGGCTCGACGAATCGACTGCCCCGCGAATGGCGGGGGCCACCGTGCGTTCGCCCCGCGATTCACAATGAGTAGGCTCGCCCTTTACGCTGGACGCCCCCGGCCGCTCTCTTGCCACCATGTCAAACCACTTTGTCAGCGGATCCAGAATATTCGCGAACGGCTTCCGGCTCTGAGGAGTGGTGAAGCTCAGCTTCTGCCATCCCTCCTGTCGTCGTATGGCAACCAATAATTGGTCCAGGCTCTCGGTGGCCGGGGGTGCGCTGATCTGCTGTTGCGACAGCCGCCGTAGATCGTCGCTATTCAGCGACCGCTCCAATTCGGAAATGCTGGTAGCAGGCAGCTTCCCGGCATAGACCTCGGATTTCGCCGGATAGATTTTTTCCAGCTCATACTCGCCGCTTCGCTTCACCAGCACGCACACATTCTCATCCCGGCGGACGCGCTGCATGCGCAACAGGATCTCTTCTTCCCCAAGCTGGGCTGGTGCTTGCGCCCACAGCGTGGGCAACGCCAGCAGCGTGGTACAGAGCAATAGGACAAGTCGCCGATGAAGGTTCATAGCGGGACGCCGCATTCTGCCTCCGATCGCCCTGGCGGGCAACAGCAATATTACGGCTGGGCGTGCTCTGATAAAATCTACTTCCATTGTGGGAGGAGGATTATGGCTAACACATCCACCAAAACTCATTACATTCCCGCCGGCTACCACACCGCTACGCCTTACCTGATCGTCCGCAACGCCGCCAAGGCCCTCGACTGGTACAAGAACGTTCTCGGCGCCGTCGAGGTATTGCGTTTCCCGATGCCCGACGGAAAAATCGGCCACGCCGAAATCAAATTCGGTGACTCTCACGTCATGCTCGCCGACGAATTCCCCGAGATGAACGCCGTTAGCCCGGAGACCATCGGCGGCACCGCGTCCGCCATCATGATCTACGTCGAGGACGTGGACTCCGTCTTCCACAAAGCCGTCGCCAAAAGCGCCAAGGTGAAGCAGGATCTTCAGGACAAGTTCTATGGCGACCGCAACGCCACCATCTACGATCCCTTCGGCCACCAGTGGACCATTGCCACTCACGTCGAAGATGTCTCGCCCGAAGAAATGCAGCGCCGCATGGCGCAAATGAAGTAGTCAGGAGCCAGCAGTCGGGAGTCAGCCGCTGACTCCCGACTCCTGAACGTTCACGCCAAGATCCCGGACCAACGACGAGTTCGACCCTTCCCCTCGCTTTGTTACAATAAAACCCAGGTGAGGATCTGACCGGATGGCGATGGAATCCGACAAGGTGATGTTCGAGATCTACCGCGAAGCCGCTTACACCGGCAAATACCGCGTCGTCTATTACACCGAGCTCAACGAGAACAACAAGGAGTGGGAGATCAACCGTGCCCTCTCCGGCGAGCATTTCTACGACGGCTTCATCAAGAACTATCGTAAGGACGAGGCCAAGGACATCGTGGATTCCATCCTGCGGCGCCTCAACGACGGCGAAAAGCTCACCTCTGAGGACGTCGAAAACGCCCTCAGCGAGCACATCGCCGCCGGATAATTTGGAGCGCCAGCACGGTTTGTATGGGCCCACCAGTATTCTTTAGGTGGTGTCATCCCGAGCGAGGACGCGCCAATCAACCAGCCGCGGCGGTTTTGCGCGGCGGGTTGGCGCGCCCGAGTCGAGGGACCTGCTTTTCCTTAATTCGCACCGCGTTTTACCAAAAGCGGCCGACTGATCGACTGACAGACTGAGAAACTAAGACAATGTCCACGCAACCGCAATCCAACCCCGGCATGGTCCCCGACGAACTCAAGCACGAGCCGCGTTCCAAGGGCCTCACTACCGCGCGCAAGAAGAAGCCCAAAGAGCTGGCGGTGATCACCGAATGTTGCACCGGATGCGCCGGCTCGCCTGCCTGCGTCGAGTATTGTCCGGTGGAAGACTGCATGTTCTGGGTCCCCGACGAAGATCATCCGCCCTTCGGCCGCATCCAGGTGGATCCGCTGCTCTGCATCGGCTGCAAGAAGTGCACCAGCAAGGGCCCCGACGGCTGTTTCCTCGACGGCTGTCCTTGGGACGCCATCGTCATGGTGGACACCCCCGAGGTTGAAAAAGAAGTCGGCGTCATGCCCTACTGAGCAGATTGATTGGGAGGTTTTGGACGCAGTAGAAATTGATGGCGCCATCACACCCGATCAGATCCTCGCTGATGAACCTGCCGATGGAGGGATCGTAGTATCTGGCGCGGTAGGAAGAAACGTTTCCAGAGACCTTTCCGCGCGGAGCGTACATTGGATCAGGAGTATCGCGCGACCCAATCCTAACTCTGGCCACGGCAACTCTGGAATTGCTCTAGGCCTTCTTCTGCAACGGCCACTCGCCGCGGCTGGCGGCGCGTATCAAGTACACCGCGATGCCAAGCACCAGCAGTACGGCGGCATAGCGGATCTCGCGCATGAAGTTAGAGCGGGCCACAAGAATGTAGATAAATCCCAGGCTGGCGAACAAAACCGGAAGCGGGTACAGCCACATGCGGAACGGTCGAGCCAGATCGGGACGGCGGCGCCGCAGCACGATCACTCCCACCTGCTGCAACAGAAATTGCAGCAGGATCCGGATGACGACCAGCGCGGCGATAACATCGGCCAGGCTGAGAAAGCAGAAGGCGATCGCAACCGCGCCCAGCGCTAGCAGCGAGACATAGGGAAAACGATGCCTCGGGTGTACGCGCGCGAACACCGAGAAGTAGTTGCCGTCGAGGGCGGCGGCATAGGGCACGCGGGAATAGCCCAGCAGCAGCGAAAACACCGAACCGAACGCCGTCCACATGATCAGCAGCGTCACCAACACTCCCGCCCAGTGTCCATACAGCCGCTGCATGAAAACCGAGATCACGAAATGCGTGTCCGTTCCGGCGGTATCTTTCAGCTCTTGCCACGGCATCACGCCCAGCACGCTGATGTTCATCAGGATGTAAATGAAAGCCACGGCGGCGATCGACCACAGGATGGTGCGCGGAATGTTGCGTGCCGGATCTTTGACCTCACCGCCCAAGAAACAGACGTTGTAGTAGCCCCAATAATCGTACGTCGCGATCAGCATGGCGGCGCCCAGGCCGGTGAAGAATTCTCCCGAGAGATGAAATGCGCCCGGAGGGAAGCTGAACGCGCGCGCGGCATTAAAGTGGGTGATCCCCGCGAAGATAATCCAGCCAATCGTGACAATGACCCCGGCCCAGAGGAACTTCGACAGGCGGCTGATGGTGGCGATGTTGCGGTACAGCAGGAACACGGCCAACACCACGGCAGAGATTGCGACAAACGTGCCTGGCGACACCGTCGTGTGGGCCTCGATCCTGCCGATCAGCGGCACCGGCACATGGAAGTTTCCCTGGGCAAGGTTGCTGCGCAAGCTCGGCCAGAGGTAACCGGCGTATTGCCCCAGCCCAATACAACCGGACGCTATCGAAAGCGGCGCGCTGAAGCTCAACTGCCAGATGAACAGGAATGAAACCAGCCGGCCCAGCTTGTTTGCGCCATAGATCTCTTTCAAGAAATAGTACGACCCACCCGCCTGCGGCATCGCGGCGCCCAATTCCGCCCAAACCAGGCCGTCGCACAGCGCGAGAATTGCGCCCACGATCCAGCCCAGCATGGCTTGCGGGCCGCCCATCGCCGCCACGATCAGCGGCAGCGTGATCAGCGGGCCAACGCCGATCATGTCGATCATGTTGATGGCGATGGCGCCGCCCAGGCCCATGCCGCGCAGCAATTGCGGAGAGCCGGACGCCGCATTCTGTGCTGGGACGGATTCGGGGCGGGGACACATTCGACTGTTGGGTTTCCGCGGCTCCAGCTCGGAGAAAACCGTGTACGGCGTCGATTTACTTTACCAGCGCGCTGGCGGCTTCATGGAGCAGTTCGGGGTAACGATGCAGCAAACGCTGCTTTTCTTGCAGCCATTCTGAAAATCGCGCTTGCTCGCGCCGCGCCGCGTCAATTTCCGTGCTGACCGCTGACGGCGCGGGCCCGCCCACGATGGTTCGTACGCGCACGAAGTTGTCGGCGTCGAGTGCGCGTTCCAGTTCCCGGCGCGCAACCGTAAGCGCGCGGCCGATCATAGTCGGTGCCAGGCGCTCCACTTCATCGACCATGCGCTCCGCTGAATAAGCCGGTCCGACCGCCCGCACCGCCTCCGAGACCAGGCGGTGCGCGGCACGGAAGCTCAGATTCTCGCGCCGCACCAGCGTGTCCGCCAGTTCCGTAACCGTGAGGAAGCTGCCGTTCGCCAGGCGCGTCAGCCGTTCGCGATCTACCTCCGTGTTGGCCATCACCCCGGCAAACAAGCGCAGGGCGCGCTCGGCGTCGGCAAACATGGAGAACGCCAGCGGCTGCAGATCGTCTTCGCTGTCCACGATGTCGCCGAACGGAGTGTTGTGCGCCGCCGTGAGGATGGCTTGCGCCTGCCCCAGTGCCTTGCTGGCCAGGATGCGGGTGTGCTCCAGCGAAACCGGATTGCGCTTCTGCGGCATGATGCTGCTGGCCTGCACGTACGCATCGCGCAGCTTCAGGAATCCAAATTCCTTGGTGCACCACAGCAGCAGGTCCTGCACCAGCTTGCCAAGGTTCACCATGGCAACGGCCACCGTTGAGGCCGACTCGGTGAGGTAATCGATGGCGGCAATCGCGCCGTAGGAATTGACCTGCAGCCCTTCAAAGCCGAGCAGGCGCGCGGTATAGTCGCGATCGATGGCGAAGCCGGTCGTGGTGATCGCACAGGCGCCCAGCGGACTGCGGTTGACGGTAGCAAACGCCGGCTGCAGACGCTGGAAATCGCGCCCCAGGAATTCGACGGCGGCCATCAGGTAATGGGCCAACGTGGTGGGTTGCGCCGGCTGGGTATGGGTATAGCCGGGCATCACGGTTTCGAGATGTGCCGCAGCCAGTTGCAATAACTGTTCCCGTGCCGCGGCGACCGCCCCGGCCATCTTCAGCACTTCGCGGCGCACCGTCATGCGATAAAGCGTCAGGTCGATGTCGTTGCGGCTGCGCGCCGTGTGCATCCGGCCGGCGACATCTGCCCCGCAGTCGGCCGCCAATTGATCCTCCAGGTAGAAGAACAGGTCCTCGCATCTGCCGTCATAGACGGCGGCTGCGATCTCGCCGCGGTTCAGTTGGTCGAGACCCCGAAGGCAGGCTTGCGCATCGGACGCGCTGATGATGTCTTGCCGCGCCAGCATCAACGTGTGGGCATAATGGATTTCGAGCAGGGCTTCGAGGAAGTAGCGCTTGGCATCCTCGAAATTGACCGCCAGCACGGTTTCGGCATAAACGGGCGCCGGGAAGGGCGCCTCCGACAGTGGCTTCGGAGCCTTCATCGATTCCTGCTTCTATGATATCGCGGCTGCGCGCCGAGCAGACGGATTCACCGCGGTCGTTTCATGAAGCGCATGGGACAATCGCCCTGCTCCGGCGGATCTTTAACGCAAAAAATCTACCAGCGGAGTCCTAATCCGAACTGCACAATGCGACCCTCGAGCACGGTGCCGGTCGGCCGGAAGGTCGGAGGCGTGGTAATCACACCGCTTGCGTTCACAGCGGCCGTGGTGCTGATGGAGGTTACGTTGGGATGGTTGAACAGGTTGTTAGCTTCCACCAGGAACTGTGGTGTCACGCGCTCCCACAGGCGCGCGATGGTCCGGGTGTAGCGCAAGTCCACCTGGTAGATGTTGGGAGTGCGGGCGGTGTTGCGGCCCACAAACAGGGGCCTGGTTACGGAGCCGGTGGTCGAGTCGCCGTTTAAGGTGCTGTTGGCCACGATGTTCTGCGTATCGCCGGAGGAGAAGTTGCCCAGGATGGCGAACATGTTGTCGTTGAGCAGCTTGTTCAGCACACGATTCTCCAGCTTGGGCTGGGGCTCGAGCACGGCGCTCACAGTCAGGGCATGGGGCCGGTCCACGCTGCTGTTGCCGCGATCGCGCCGGCGGTTGGTCGTGTCCTCGATCGGCAGGTTTTGCTCGAAGCTGTTGGCTTCGGGCGCATCGCTAATGGTGTGGGACCACGTGTAAGAAGCGCTTACCTGCAAGCCCCGCGACAGGCGATGATTCCAGGTCAAGAGCAGGGCATTGTAGCTGGAATTGGCGCCGACGTCCTGCAAAGTAATGTTGTTGAACTGAGGGTACAGCCGGGTGGCGGCGCTGACGGTGGAAGCGAAGATAGGTCGTCCGTCGCCCAGCGTTCCGATGGGATTGATCAGGTTCATGTTGCGCAAAAAGGCCAGATGCCGCCCGGCGGTCAACACGTAGCCTAGCGAGACCACATCGTTCCGGCTGAGTTCGCGGGAGATCTGCAGGCTGGCATTCACGGTGTAGGCGTTCTTATAATCCGGCGTGACCGTGGTTACGTCCTGTGCCGGCGGAGTAAGCGCGGCGATCGCAGGAAAGGCGGGCGCACCGGCCGGCGGCGTGCAAGCTGCGACACCTCTGCAGCCGCTGACGGAAGCGCTGCCGATTCGGTTCGAGCCGTCCAGGTTCAAGGTGTTGAACCAGATATTGGTCGGAGGTGCGTCGAAGAAGAGGCCGCCGGAGGCCCGCAGCACGGTCTTGTCGTTAATCCGATAGGAGAAGCCAAGACGCGGCGCCACGTTTCCGTTGGGGGTGGTGAACTTGCGCGATAAGAGGAAGGGAGCGTTGGGGTTGGCCTCGGGCGGTTGGAAGCGGTCGTAACGCAAGCCGTAGATCAGCACCAGGTTGGGTGTCACCTGCCAGGTGTCCTGCGCGTAGAGACCCCAGAATAGAGAGCGGTAGTGCAGGCCAGTGGGGTCGGACTGGGTGCTGAAGGTCGTGTAAGCGAACGGGTTGCTGCCATTCTTCGCGGCCAGGTATGCGTCTACGCTGGGGAAGGTGTATTGATTGAAGCTGACAGAGCGTTGCAGGTCAATGATATCGGAGATGTTGAAGCCCGCCTTGAAGGTGTGTCTTCCACGAATCCACGTCAGGTTCTCGTTCGCGTTGGGGATCTTTTCCGCAAAACGGTCGCCGGCGGCGTTGGTGCCGTTGAAGGCGGCAATGCCAGAGATCAAGATGACCGGCCCGGGACCGTTCTGCGCGCCATTGAAGTGCGTGTTCTGGCGGTAGGGCCAGGAGAAGCGGAACTCGTTCAGCAGGTTGGTGGAGATGGTACTCACCAGTTGCATGCCAATGACATGCGCACGGTCACGAAAGTCGCTCCAGGCGTCCAGCGCGCTGAGGCCTGCGGAGATGCCGTTGCTATTGGTGTTGATGGGGAATTGATTGCGGAAATAGTTGTAGCGCAGGAAGGCTTGGTTGCGCGTGGAGATGTTCCAGTCCACACGCGCATCGACAAATTGCCCGTGCAGGACGCCCGGCGCGCTCCCCAGCAGACTACTACTGAGGCCCAGCGCAGTGGCATTGGCGGAGCTGATAGTGATCGGAGTGGGCACGCCGCGCGTCAGGTGCTCGTAGGAGCCAAAGACGAACAACTTGTCCTTGACGATGGGCGCACCCGCATTCATGGCGAAGTCTTGCAGCTTCAGTTCCGGCTTCGCTGCTGTCGGCGAGAGCAAGATGGGGCGGGCGGTAGCGTCCACGGAGCGCCGGATCCAGTTGAACATGCCGTGAAAGGTGTTGGTGCCGGAGTTGGTGATCACGTTGAAGATGTTGCCCGAGGTGCCGCCAAACTCGGGCGCGAAGCTGTTGGCCACCGTCTGTACCTCGCGGACATACGTGTCCGAGATGGGAAACAGGCGCAGGCCATAGCGGTCGCTCTGCGTGTCCACCATGCCGTCCATCTGGTAGTTGATCCGGTCCATCAGGCCGTTGGTGTTGATGGTGCGCGGAATGCCCAGTTCGGGATTCGGGTGTCCGCTGACCCCCGGCTGAAACAGCCGCCGGTCACCTCCACCGCCGTTTCCACCTGGCCTACTTTTAACTGCGCGTCGATTACCGCTTCCTTCCCGGCCTCGAGCACGACGTTGGAGTGCTTGAGCGACGCAAAACCGGTCTTCTGGACCGTGACCTCATACTCGCCCAGCGGCAGATTAGGAAAGACGTAATAGCCCTCGGAGTTGGTGCTGCCGGACCGGGAGAAGCCGGTGGACCGGTTGGCGACGCTGACCG
Organism: Terriglobia bacterium; assembly: GCA_020073185.1. Classification (NCBI taxonomy): domain Bacteria; kingdom Pseudomonadati; phylum Acidobacteriota; class Terriglobia; species Terriglobia bacterium. The sequence continues at coordinate 13,117 of JAIQFT010000070.1, read as the reverse complement.
CGGCTTCCGCAATCGCGGCGCCGGTGGGGTCCGAAACCCGGCCGCGGATGGTGCCGTTGATAGCCTGCGATTGTCCCCACGCGGCAACCGATACCAAGCTCGCCATGGTGAGGCACACGAACAAGGACACGATCAAACCGCGCCCACGAATAGAATTGCGGCGTGCCATACGCTTCACTCCTCGGTTGGAAGTCTTGTGCCGGCCGTGGTCCTAACTTCGTAAGTACCCCTAATAAAGTTGCGCAAGGCTTGTATCACCTGCTACGGTTGCTGTCAAGCGCCGGCGCCCAGCAACCGGGCTTCGGCATGATCGAGCGCCAGGCGGACGGCGCCGAAAAGCTGGGCGTCCTTGCCGAGTGCGCTCAGAGCCAAGCGAGGGCGGGCAAATTCGTTGCGCTCGAGAAGACGGCGGATCGCCTCGAAGAACGGCGGGCTGGTACCGATGCCGCCGCCCAGCACGACCAAAGAGGAATTCAGCACCAGCGAGACGTTAAGGACGGTGTTGCTTACCATGCGCGCGGCTTCCTGCAACAAGCGGCGCGCTGCGGGATGTCCCGCCTTGGCGTATTCGAAAACCTGCGTCGCCTGGGCGCGCCGAGAGCCGTTGCCGGAATGAGTCATCCGCCGCCAGGCGCGCTCGATCGCCGCGCCTCCGATCACGCTTTCCAGCGGGCCCGGCCGGTTGAACCGCAGCACGCCATCCGGAGTGCCCGGCACATGCATGGATCCCACTTCCCCCGCCGCCCAGTCGTCACCATGATGCAGCCGTCCATCCACAAAAATGCCGGCTCCAATGCCCGTGCCGATGGCCAGGAAAACGAAATTCCTGACCCCCCGGGCAGCGCCGCACCAGCTTTCGCCCAAGGCGCCAAGATTGACGTCGTTCTCGATGGCTGCGGCAACGCCCAGCTTGTCCTCCAGCAGTTGACGAAGGGGAACATTCTGCCATTGCGCCAGATGAGGCGCGGAGAGCACGATGCCCGCCTCCACGTCCGTGATGCCGGGGGCGCCGGCAGCGATCGTGAGCAGGCGCGAGCGCGACAGCTTTTGCTGGCGCAACAGTTCGCGAACCCCCGTGGCCACCATCGCCGCTATGCGCTCCGGAGTTCCGTTGCCCCGCGTGCTGGCTGCCCAGCGTCCCATGACCGTGCCGTTCAGATCGGCCAACCCCACCCGCACCGCCGATCCGCCAATGTCGGCGCCGGCTACGCACCCGAATCCCCCATTGAAACGCAGCAGGCCGGGGGGCCGTCCGCCGCTGGACACGCCCGCCCCCAGCGTCTCCACCAGCCGCTTGCGCCGCAGGTAGTCAATCGCGCTCGATATGGTGGGCGCACTCAGCCCGCTCGATCGCACCAGGTCGGCGCGCGAGCACGGGCCCTGCGCCCGCAAGAGACCCAGCACCGCTGCGGCATTTGCCCGCCGCAAATGCGTCGGACGCAGCGGTCCTCTGCCTTCCGAGCGTGCGAAAGCATCGTCGGAATCGATTTCAACTGGAGAGCGGACCAAGCGGGCACCTGCGGGAGCGACTAACTTAAAGACTTTTACAAAGTTCGTCAAGCGCCAAAGCGGTGTGGTATATCTATGCTCTTTACCTTGCGTAACAACTTTCGCAAGCGCCGGGGGAGGAGCATGCAACCGCGTCCGGTGCGGCGCGCTGGGATCGTCGCCGCAACTACTCTGATCCTGATCGCAACCGGCATGGCGCAGACGCCGACCCAGATCGCGATCTCGCCCAGCACGCAGGCCACGCCACTGCCTTTAGACCGGGGCGCTGGGGCGGTCTGGCAGTCCTTGCTGAAGCTGCGCACGCGCGCCAGTTTGCTGATGATCACCGCCCATCCTGACGATGAAGACGGCGGCATGATGACCTACGAGTCGCGCGGCCAGGGAGCGCGGGTGGCGCTGCTCACGCTCAACCGCGGCGAGGGCGGGCAGAACGTCATGTCGCCCGATTACTGGGACGCCCTCGGCTTGGTGCGTACCCAGGAACTGCTGTCGGCCGACCGCTACATCGGCACCCAGCAGTACTGGACACGCGTCGCCGATTTCGGTTTCTCCAAGACCAAGGAAGAAGCGCTGCAAAAATGGGGGCACGACCGCGTGTTGTACGACGTTGTCCGCATCGTGCGCATGAATCGCCCCCTGGTCATAGCTTCCGTGTTCTCCGGCAACCTCAGCGACGGCCACGGCCAACACCAGGTCGCCGGCGAAGCGGCGCAGGAGGTGTTCCAGGCGGCCTGCGACCCCAAAGTCTTTCCCGACCAGATCCAGGCCGGGTTGCGGCCGTGGTGTCCGGCCAAGATGTACGCCCGCGTGCCCACCTTCGCCATCTCCGACAAGGGCATGTATGACTACGCCACCGGGCACTGGGCGCCACTGCGCTTCTACGACTACCTGTCGCGGAGCTGGATCGAAGGCACGCCATCCACCAACCTGGAGATACCGGAGGGTCAGTACTCGCCCCTGGCCGGGCTGTCCTACTTGCAGATCGCGCGCGAGGGCCTGGGACTGCAAAGATCGCAGAACGGCGGCGGCAGCATCCCGCCAGCGGGGCCCTTGACCATTTCCTATCACCGCTACGGATCGCGAGTGCCGGCACGCGACAAGGAGACATCGTTTTTCGACGGCGTGGACACGTCCCTGCTGGGGATTGCGGCGCTGGCCAAGGACGATCCCGGGTTCGTCAAGCAGGGCCTGCAGCAGATCAGCGATTTGGTGGAGAAGGCGGCCACCGGCTTTGCCTTCCAGGAACCGGAAAAGATTGCGCCCACCTTGGCCGCAGGCTTGAAGGCCGTCAACGACCTCATCTCCCGCGTCGAGGCAAGCGGACTCTCGGAGCAGTCCCGCTACGACGTCTTGCACGAGCTACACGTCAAGCAGGCGCAGTTCAACAATGCTGTCGCCGAGGCGCTGGGGCTTTCGCTGCTCGCCACGGTCGCGCCGGAACGCGAAGCGACCGGCTTTTTCGCGCGCTTCATGGGCTTGCAGGAGTCCTTCCAGGTCGCCATCCCCGGACAGCGCTTCCAAGTGAACGTTCGAGTCGCCAACCAGAGTTCGGCGCCGCTCCAGGTAAGCAGTGTTGCACTGAAGGCGAGCGACACCGAGCCCTGGACAATCGCAGCGCAGCCCGGCGGCGCCGGCGAATTGGCCGGCGGCGAGGCGCGCGAAGTCCGCTTCACCGTCACCGTGCCCGAGAATGCCGCCCCGACGCGGCCATACTTTCAGCGTCCCAACTCTGAGCAGCCGTACTATGACATCCTCGACCCTCGCTATCTCAATCAGTCGATGCCGCCGTATCCCCTGGATGCTTGGGTGGAAGTGAATTACCACGGTGTGCCGGTGCGGCTCGGCCAAGTGGTGCAGGTAGTGAAGCGTATAACCGGCATGGGCACGGTGCTCGACCCACTCGTCGTCGCGCCCGCCATTTCCGCCTGGATTTCCCCGGCCGCGGGAATCGTGCCCCTGGGCGAGAAGTCTTTTCCCCTCTCCGTCGTGGTGCACAGCAACGTCAAGGGTCCGGCCAAGGGAACGGTGCGCTTGGGACTGCCCTCGGGATGGAAAGCGTCCCCGCCGGTGGCGCAGTTCGCCACCAGCAAAGATGGGGAAGACGAATCCGTCAACTTCAGCGTCCAGCCGGCTGCGCTGCAGGAAAAGCCGTACACCGTTACGGCCGTGGCGGAATACCAGGGTCGTCAATACCGCCAGGGCTATCGCACGGTCGGCTACACCGGCTTGCGTCCAGCCGAGTTATATCGTCCCGCGACCTATCGCGCCGCTGGCGTCGACGTCAAGATCGCGCCCAACCTCAACCTGGCCTACATCATGGGCACGGGCGACGAGGTTCCGCAGTCGCTTGAGAACCTGGGCGTGCGCGTCCACTTCCTTAGCCCCCAGGACCTGGCGAATGGCGACCTGCGGAGATTCGATGCCATTGTGCTGGGCGTGCGCACTTATGCCGCCCGGCCGGAGCTGCGCACCTACAACAACCGCTTGCTCGATTATGTGCACCATGGCGGCGTCGTCATCGTGCAGTACAACACGCCTCAGTACGACCATAACTACGGGCCTTATCCCTATTCCCTGAGCGGCGACCCGGAGAAGGTCGTCGACGAGACCTCGGCCGTGCAAATCCTGGCGCCCGACAATCCCGTCTTGAACTGGCCCAACAAGATCACGACCCACGATTTTCATGGCTGGGCAGAGGAGCGCGGCCACGACTTCATGCGGTCGTGGGATCCGCAATGGGAAGCGCTGGTCGAAACCCACGATCCCGGTCAAGCGCCGCAGAAGGGCGGCTGGCTTTACGCCCGCTACGGCAAGGGCGTTTACATGTACGTGGCCTATGCGCTGTATCGCCAGTTGCCGGAGGGCGTGCCGGGAGCCTATCGCCTGTTCGCCAACATGTTGAGCCTGGCGAAAAATCCGCAGTCGGCGGCTGCCGCGGCGAACTAGGTGCTCTTTGGGGGACCTGTTCCTGGTCTGCCGCCGGCAGTGGGGACATCAGCGGCTGACTTCATCGCGCCGGTGTTGCAGAAATACCGTGAGCAGACGCATGAGGGGACCAAAAACAAAAGGAGAAACACGATTCACCTTGGTACCCGCCTGGGCCACCCAATTCAGCATGTGGCGGCTTATGAAATCGGTCTCGAGCTTGGCGAGACTACCGCGGGTGGCGGAATCCGGCGCGTTCTCCAACGTATAGTGCACGGCGGCGAGAAACTCCAGTTGCGTGATCAGATAGTCGGGGACGGCACATCTTGAATCCCACCTGAGTCCGAGCGCCTCGTAAAACCACGTGTTCTCGAGCGCGATCTCTTGCGGGGGCCTGGTCTTATCATGCGCTGACTCGAACAGAGGTACCGGGGGCTCGGGAATCCCAACATCAAAGAGCGCGATGTACGCCGCTTCGTATTCTTCGCGGCTTTTGAACCAGGCGAAGTCCGGGAAATCTCCCGCGCAGCGTAGCTGCTGCCACAGGCCGGCAAGCAAGTCCTTCAACGCCGGCTGCGCGAGTGTGTCGAAGCGCTCGGGTGACGGCGACGCGAACACCAAGGCGAAGAATCTGTACGGATCCAGGTCTTCCCAATCGAGCTTCCCCGAGGCGCGGGATCCGCTGGCTGCTGTCATGAACTCCTCACTGCAATACCTGCCACACTGAAAAGTACTTTCTCCCGTCGCGATCCTTCTGGCTGCCATTCCAAAGGGCAAACGCCAGCGGCGTGCCCGACGCCAGATCGGGCAACTCCAAAGCCACCGTCCAGCGGCCCTTCTCGTAAGAGCCGTGTGCGGCAAAGGAGGCGCCGGTCCTGCGCGTGGTACCGCGTCCAGCCGCCTCCATCAGCATCGGACCGCGCGCGGCGTTCCAGTAATAGATCTGCACAGGGTCACCAGTGTCACCCATCTGCAGGGAAGGCGTCACAGCACGCGGCTCGGTCGGAAACATGACGGCGGCCGCGTCGAAGAATCTGTCCTCGGCTTCCGTGGGGAGCTTGCGAAAGCGCGCCTCGGGGGGCGTATTCGGGACCTCCGGCAGCGAGGCGCTGTCGTTGCTTCGATCGGCCCACGATATCTGCACCAGCAGTTTGCCGCTTGCGCGCGCAACTCGCACCTCCAGTACTGGAATTTCCAGGGATGCCGGCTCATCGGTGTCGTACAACGCGGGGGTGCGGTTCAGGCTGATCCTGTGGGCGGGAGCCTGATCCCACACCGCCGAGCCGTTCAGGAGCATGTCGGCCGTTGCCGACAGGGACGTTGCGTTCAGCGTCTGGCCGGCTGGCGCCTTGCCTGCCTGCGCACCGGCGACCGTACTGGTTACAAGTACGACCACCAGAAGCAGCGTCACTCGATTCGTTCGCATGGCAGTCTCCTAAAGCTTGATCTGCACCAGTTCAGGCTTGATGCGATAGCGCGTTGCGGCATCACGGCCGATGAGCAGTTGCAGGAGTTCGCTGCGTCCGCCGCGCTGGGCCGTCTTCAGTTCGGCCTCGAGCCGGGTGATCACCTCTCGCACCTCGGCACCAAACAGGTAGATCAGGTAATCGAGCGGCAGGCGCGGATCTTCGAGGATGCTCTTGTCGTAGTTTCCCCGCTTGGGCGGATTAAACGGCGGGACGTAGAAGACATTCGGCTGCGTGCCTTTCTCCGGAAACAGCGGCAGGGCCGCGCGGTGCACCAGCACAAGTTTGTGCACCGGAGATTCGGGATCGTCGAGCAGGCCGACAAAGCGCAATCGCCCCGGACACTGCGCGGCGCAGGCATTCACCTCGCCCTTTTCCAGGCGCGGATAACAGAAAATGCACTTCTCCGACTTGCCGGTCACCTCGTTGTAATAAATCTTCTTGTAGGGGCAAGCCTTGATGCAGTAGCGGTAGCCCTGGCAGCGCTCCTGGTCGAGGACCACGATGCCGTCTTCATGACGTTTGTAGATGGCCTTGCGCGGACACGCTTCCAGACACGCCGGATAGGTGCAGTGATTGCAGATGCGCGGCAGATAGAAGAAGTAATTCTCCTCGCCATTCATGCCGCCGACATCCTCGTCCCAGTTCACCCCGGACGTCGGAGTGGGCGACGGCATGACCGGCTTCTTCTTACCTTCGTAGAGACGCTGCTCGTAGTTGAATTCCCAGGCGTGACCGTAGTCGTCCATGGTGGGCAACGGGCTGGGCTGGAGCTGCCCGTTCTTCCAACCGCCGCCGATCCGGTCCCACTGCCGCGGGTAGCCCATCCCGGGACGCGTCTCCACGTTGTTCCAGTACATGTAGCCGGTGCCGTCGCGATCGGTCCAAAGCTTTTTGCAAGCGATGGTGCAGGTCTGGCAGCCCAGGCACTTGTTCAGGTCCATCACCATTGCATATTGGTGTTTTGACATGGCTGCCCCCTCAGACCTTTGCCTTCTCGATTTCCACTTTGATGTCGCGATTGTTGCCGGTCGGTCCCCAGTAGTTCAGCCGAAAGTTGACGTGTCCATACTTGCCGATGAGCTGCGTAGGTTTGATCTTGATGTAAGTGAGCGACTGCCAGCCGCCCTGCTGGAAGCCGAGGTATTTTTCCCAGCCGTGATACATGGTCACCCTGCCCGGTTTTTCTCCCGGCAGGATCTGCAGGCGGCAGACACATTGGCCGACGTTGTTATAGATGCGTACCCAGTCGTTGTCTCTCAGGCCGCGTTTGCGGGCATCGTCGGGATGCATGTAAACGATGGGGCCGCCGCGCTGCAACCGCAGCATGGCCCGGTGATCACGCCAGGTGGAGTGAATGGACCAGCGCCCGTGCGGCGTGTTCCAGTAGAGCGGATACTTCTCCGGCACTGGTTCCTTGAAGGTCGGCAACGCCTCACCCAATTCCAGGTACCAGGGGTGATCGATGTAGAACTGCTGCCGTCCTGTGAGCGTGCGCCACGGCCGCTTCTTCTCTAACTGGTGCTTGAACGGCGTATAGGCGATTCCGTCTTCGATGTCGCTGTTCCATGCCTCCGGGTCGGTGGCGACAAAGCGGCGCGGCTTCTCCTGCAACTGCTGGTAGGTCATGTCTTTGGTTTCGGGAGCGTTGGCGAGGATGAAGTTGGCCGCTTGCTCGTCGGTGAGGATGGTTCCTTTGCTTGTCCAGTCGTGCGCCAACTGCGTGAAATCGCGGTTCCAGTCGAAGGCATCGTCGTGGAAGGGCTTCAGACCTTTCTTCGTGGCCAACTCCGCCATTTTTTCGGCCAGGGCGTGGAAGATGTCCCAGTCCGTCTTGCTCTCGAACAACGGTTCCAGCGCTTTGCCGAAGGGATGGACGTAGCTGTGGCAATCGGTGGTGTTGATGTCCACTTTCTCGTAGTAGCTGGCTGCGGGCAGCACGACGTCGGAGTAGAGCGCCGTAGTGTCCATGCGGTAGTTGATGTCCACGATCAGGTCGAGATCGCGCCACAGCGATGACTCCAGGATCTCGTTGCCCTTGGCCTGATTGAGATAGTTGGCGCGCCACACGATGAAGGCGCGCGGCTTGCGGCCGCCCTTGGGCCACAGCGGCATCCACCCGTTCTTCACCGATTCCTGGATGTACCAGTCGATGGGCTTGCCGTTGTAGAGGTGGGGATCCTTGCTGGTGGAGTGGACGTAGCTCCAAAGCGTAGTGTTCTGGAAGCGCTGTTTCTGGCGTCCTTCGGGAAAGGCGAGCTGAAAGAAGCCGTGCTCCGGCCAGACGCGTTCCTGTCCCACGTAGTGGTTGAACCCGCCGCCGTTCTTGCCTACGTTGCCGGTGAGAGCCACCAGCAGGATGAACGAGCGGTTGACCAGGTCGTTGTGGAACCAGTGGTTCGTCCCCGCGCCGTGGATGATCATTGCGGGTTTGCGTGTTCCCAATTCCCTGGCGAACAGCTCGATTTCATGTGCCGGCAGGCCGGTGCGCGCCGCTACTTTGTCCAGCGTGTACTGGGCCAACTCTTTTTTGAGCATCTCGAAAACCGTGGTGACTTCGGCGGTTTTCCCATCCGCAAGCTGCACGCTGAAGCTCCCCGTCAGAGCCGGATCCACGCCGTTGAGCTGGATCGTCTTCTGCTCCGAGCCCATCGACCCCGGTGTCGGTACGGCGCGGTGTTGTCGCGTGTCCCAGACGTAAAACACGTCCTCTTTGCCTTTAGCCTCGAGATCGGAGTGGCGCAAGAAACGCTTCGTACCGGATAACACAAGCAGCGGCAGGTCGGTCTGCTCTTTCACGTACGGAACATCGATCAGGTTCTGGTCGATGAGGAGCCGCGCCACTCCCAGGGCAAGCATGCCGTCCGTGCCCGGATTGATCTGCCAGTACAGGTCGGCGTGCGTGGCGCTGGCGTTGTAATCGGGCGAGATACAGACGATCTTGGCGCCGTTGTAGCGAGCTTCGTAGGCGAAGTGGGCGTCGGGAATGCGCGTCTGTGAAATATTCGAACCCCATAGCACGATGTACTTGGAGTTGAACCAGTCGGCGCACTCGCAGGCCTCGGTTTGCACGCCCCAGGTAAGCGGCTCGCCCGGCGGCAGGTCGCAGTACCAGTCATAGAAGGAAAGGAATACTCCCCCGATGTAGTTCGCCAGCCGCGACCCCGCGCAGAAGCTGACCGGACTCATTGCCGGGATCACGCTAAAGAAGGTGTTGGTGTCCGGTCCGTGGTGGTAGACGTTGTCGAGCAGTTTCCCGGCGACCAGCGTGAGGGCTTCGTCCCAGGTGGCCCGGCGCCATTTGCCCTCGCCGCGTTCCCCGGTGCGAATCAGTGGGTACCGCAACCTCTGCGGGCTGTATACATACTCGACGAAGCAGCCACCCTTCTGGCATCCGCGCGGGTTGTAATCGGGCAGATCCTGGCTGATGCGGGGATAATCCGCCGCCTGTTCTTCGCGTACCATCACCCCGTTCCGGACATAGACTTTCCAGGAGCAGGAACCTGTGCAGTTGGCGGAGTGCGTCGAACGCACCACTCTGTCCCAGGTCCAGATCTTGCGATAGAAGTCCTCCCAACCGCGGTAGGGATAACTGCGGAGAGGGTCGAAGTCACCGACGAGCGTGGTGAGAACCGGCTTCTCTTTGCGGGAGCAGCCAGGGATCGCCAGAGCTGCCGCCGTCATGGCGGCAGTCTGGAGGAAGTTGCGCCGCGACCGCTGGTTGTTCGACTCGTCCTTGTCGCTCATGGCTTACCTCCCGGAATCACGTTCTTCGCAACCGCCTTCCCTCGCTTGTGCTCGCCGAGAGTGCGCAGGTACGCAAGAACGTCCGCGACGTCCTGGTCAGTGAACGCCGGCGCATCGGGTCGCTGGAAGGCGGGCATGGCGGTCCCCTGCCGTCCGGCGCGGACGGTGCGCACGATGAATTCGTCGGCCGCCGCCTTCTGAAAGACCGGATTACCGATCTCCGGCGCGATCCCCCCACGGCCGTCCATGCCGTGACAACCGGCGCAGTTGCGCAGGAACAGCGTCAAGCCCCGTGCCGAATCGCCCGCCAGCGTGAGGGGCGGCATTTTCTCGACCGCCGGCGCCCCGGCTCGCAGGTACTCCGCGACCGCCGTGATCTCCTCCGGCAGCAGGCCGCCGGCTTGTTTGTCCCACGCCGGCATCTGCGTGCCCGGCCGGCCGTGCTGGATGTTGCTGGTCAGATACTCGCGGCTCGCGGTCGCGATCAAAGAAACACCGCGAATGGCGGGGATGAAGCGTTTGAACGCTTTGTCCCAGCGGCTGTAAGTTCCATTGCCATGGCAGGCCGCGCAGTATTGCCCGTAGACTTGCTCGCCGGTGAGCGGTGCCGGATGCAGTGCACGATACTTCTGTTCGATCTTGTCGGGAGCGAGATAACTCTCCGGCACATCACGCTTCCACTGCGAAAGCATGTAAACCGTCAGCGCCAGCGCTTCCTGCCGGGTCACGGTGGGGTTGCGCATTTGGCTGCCGGCAACTAGGCCCGCGGGATCGCGGAAGTGAGCCTCCTGCCATCTCCAGGTGGTGTGTGGCGGCGCGAGATTGCTCATGATGAGCTGGTGACGCGTCTTGGCGCCTTCGTTGTCCAGCGCTGGCCCCAACGCACCCCCGCGACCTCCCAGCTTGTGGCAGGCGCCGCAACTCTTCTCCTGATAAAGCCTCATGCCGGTAAGCAGCAGTGGGATTTGTGCTGCAGGCAACTTCTCCGCGTCGTGACAAGTGGCGCAGGTGGCCTGGGTCATCTCCGGCGGAAGCAGAGGATAGTCCCAGTAGGCGTCGTCCGCCTTGGCATCACGAAACGTGGTCGCTGGTCCTTGTCCGTGATGGCAGACGGTGCATCCGAAGCGATCCACCGGATGCTTATCGAGGATGCCCGCGGGGTGGACCCGGTGGGGCAACGTGACATCCGTCATTCTCGGATCGTCGATCCCGTTGTGGCAGGTGACGCAGCGGTCCACCGTCCCCAGGGCCGGCAGGCTGACCTGCTTCAGCTCGATGTGAAACTTGGCCAGCAGTTCGCGCCCGCGCTCGTCCGTGGCTTTTTGCCGGAGAATCTCGCGATACTGGCGCTGCACCGCGCCCCACTGCGCCAGGTAGTTCTCATGTACCGCCGCGCCCACCAGATAGACGATGGTCAGAACGCTGGCCCCGAGCAGGATCCAACGATAAATGCGTGAGGGGTCCTTCATCGCATTCCCCCTAGTGCACCGGCCACTGTGAGGGCCACCAGTAGAAAAGCCAATTCGGCCCCCGGTGGATGGTGGCGAAATAGGTCAGAATGGTGAAACCGACCAGGAAACAAGTGAAGAGCGCAACCGCCGCCAGACGCACGGAGTCTTTGCGCTTCAGGACCAGCAGCGACCAGGCCGCGAAGATCAGCACCAGCAGCGAGCCAGGGTTAATAATGATGATCCACAACTGATGAATGTTGGGAAACCAGTTGCGCAACCACCCGAAGTTCACCGTAAAGGCCAGCATGACGACCGTCACCAGAACCGCAAACACCAACGAGTAACGGAAAACGGATTTCTCTCCCGGACTGCCGAACCACGTGCCTTCACCCTCGGAGCGCCGATCCAGGAATGGAATGAGGGCGAGTCCCAGGAGCACGATTACCGGGATTATCAGTCCGCCGGTAAACGCGGAATACGAAACCAGCTCCTGGATTCCGAGAAAATACCAGGGCGCCTTGGCCGGGTTTTCCGGAATCGCAGGATTGGCCAATTCTTTCAGCGGCGCGTCCCAGTAGAAGGAGAGCACGAGAGTGGACGCCACCGTGACCATGAACACGGCCAGTTCCGCCCAGAACAGGTGCGGCCAGCTCATCACGGTGTTCTCCGGTCCGCGGTTTACGGTTGGCCGCTTGCCTCTGACCAGGGCCATCAAGCCGTAGGTCTTGGTGGGAATGGGTTGGAAAACGGTTCGACGGGCGCCGCCCCATTCCGCCTCGCCGCCCATCGGGTCTTCGGGACGCGCCAGGCCGCCGTCCTTGCGAATCCGCCAGAAGTGCACGCTCAGCAGAGTGACCAGCGCCAGGGGCAACAGGAACACGTGCAGCACATAGAACCGGATCAGCGCATCCTGGCCGACATAGTTGGCGCCCAGGAGCAGCCGTTTCTGGAAACCGCCTGGATCAAGCCAGCGCGTGACGCCGAGCGCGTCGGTCAGCTCACGGGGCGAGTTGGCGATGTTCGATCCGATGGTGATGGCCCAGTAGGCTAGCTGGTCCCAGGGCAGCAGATATCCGGTGAAGCTGAGGGCTAAGGTGATTACCAGCAGCCCCAATCCCACGAGCCAGTTGAATTCGCGCGGCTTCTTGTAGCTGCCAGTGAAGAACACCCGCGCCATATGCAGGATCACGGTCAAGACCATCAACTGTGCCGCCCAGCGATGAATGTTGCGGATGAACCGTCCGGTGTAGACCGTGAAGTGGATGTCCTTGATCGACTGGTACGCCAGGTCGGTAGAAGGCTTGTAATAGACCATCAGCAGAAGGCCGGTGACCACGGTGATCAGGAACGTGCCCATCGCCATCAGGCCCAAGCCGAAGGTGAGCGTGGGACTGAGAGTGCGCACGTGGACGCGCACGCTGTGTATGTGCAGGAACAGGTTATGAAAAGTAGCCTGTGACTCTTCGCGCTCCGATTCCGGTTCTTTGCCCAGGCGGAACCAGGCATCCTTCACCGAATGCGGCAATGCCTGCAGGTTGCGAATAAATTCCTGGGCCGCGGTCGCCATGGTTCGCCTCCTACACGCGGTAACGCGTGCCTCCGGGTACTTCGTTGTCGGCATTGATCACGAGCTGGCCGTCGGCTGCCCGACTTATTTCCAGCCACGGCAGCGGCCGCGGCGCCGGACCGCCCACCACTTTTCCGCGCTCATCGAAACGCGATCCGTGGCAGGGACAGGCAAACCCCTGTTGGGCGCGCGAGACGATGCATCCCAGGTGGGTGCAGGTAGTGGAGATCGCGTAGAAGCCTTCGTCGTCGCGGAACAGCACCAGGTTCTCGTCGGAAAAAAGGGTTTCGCTGCCGGGGGCAAACTGCTCCGGCGCACCCAGCTTGAAGCGCCGCACCGGCCCGGGCAGTACAGCGGGATTCGGCAGTCGGAACAGCCCCGCTGCCGCAGTGCCGACCGCGGCAAAGAAGCTGCCCAGCGACGCTATGCTGAGAAAACTTCGCCGGGTTACG
>JAIQFT010000069.1 GCA_020073185.1 Terriglobia bacterium | reverse complement strand
CTTTCTTACCATTGTTTCTTTTGTTAAAATTATTAAGAATTTTTTTTTGTTATTAGGGTCAGTCTCAAAATGTTTCTCAGTCTCCCATCTATGTCTCCATTTTTCTTCAAGTGCAATCCAGTCCATCTATTATCGTTCTCCAACAATTGACTTCTCGATGGTAAGTAGGGCATCTTTTATCTTTGATAGATCTTTTCCTCCTCCTTGGCCCTTTAAGAGACCGTCGAAAAACTCCCGCAGTCTTTCCCGCTGGGGTGAAGGAACGAACTCGATATTCATCCGGCGTTCGCTGACTTCCCAGTATTTCTGGCGGGTGACCTGGAGCAAGTCTTCCTGCAGCGTTTGAACGAAAGCCGGGTCGAGCCCTCGAAAGCTCCGGCCGATGAGGTCCGCGGCTTCTTTCTGGCCGGAGTACAAGAAATAGCTGGCCAGTAAGGCATGGGCTTTTTTTACACCGGGCAGGACCGGACTGCTTTGCTGGTCATAATGAAGGAATCGCTCCAACAGTTTCTCCCGGTTAGGAGACTCACTTTGCCATGCCCTCCGTACCAAAGCACCCAGGTCGTGGGCTACGGTTTCCACCACAAAGGGCAGTTGCTGCTCCCGGGCTGCCTCTTGATGCTAACCGTGGGCCTGCTCTGGAAAATAGCGCCTTCCTGGTCTTCGACGGAAAAGGAGCGGCTCGGAGAGGTGATCAGCCCGACGAGCGCCTATTTCTGGCTGATGTCGATCACTCTGTCCGGATTGATGGCAGTGACCTTCCGCGTGGTATTTGGCTGGTGGTACTTCATCCGCTACGGCTTGGCTGACGTCATGTTTGTCTGGCTGGCTTCCGTGATCGCCGGCGTGCTGGTGTACCTCGCGCTCCATTGGATCGAGCTACAGCGCACCCCCAACGAGAAAGATGGGCCGGTTGTTGTTCTCAGGAAGCTGGGTTGGCAATGCGAAGGCTTGGAACTCGACCGTTACACAATCAAGGACGACGCAAGTGGCGAATGTGTATTTCGGATCAAGAAACCTCGAGAAGGCGCCAATTCAATCTGGGTAAGTCCCTCAATCAAGATCGGCTTGTCCGGGCTGGACGACGATCTGGCTGAGCAGATTCGAACGGAAATGCGCTCCGACGGTAAACCGAGCGTGCTGGCAACGCTCTTGAAAAAGGCCCCAAAGCATGCAAGCTGGAACACTAGGCCCATCGAAGGTCCCAAGATCCAACCGAGGGAGCGACTTATCGAGGCAGGGCGAGACACCATTGCGCAAGAAACGTAAGAAGGGCCGCGAGCCTGATTACGGTCTAGTCACCGGCTCCTGCGAGGGAGTCAGTCACGTGGACGCGTGTATCTGCGCGGCCCCTGGTGCGATCACTGCTTTCGCAGTTCCAAACCCCAACGGTACTTCGCAGCACCGTCGGTTTTTTCGGGTCTGGTTGTCCGGCGGATCGCTCCGCCTGACGGATCACCCAACCTACTTTGGACTGGCACCGGTGAAGGACACCAACCCTTTCGGTCGTCGACTTGTGTGTGAGGAGGCCTCGTGGGCTTCCTCGAGCGATCACGTAGGCCTAACGCGTGCCACGCTCCGGCGCAACTTTGCCGCAGCGCCGCATTGTTGCCCGCGCGGTCACAGCCCGCAATCTGCGGGCAGTGACCGCGCGGGCAAAAACCGCCCACTTAGTCGTTTAAATCATATGAAGGCGTAACGCCCATGTCAACAGCAGCCAGTAGCGTCGGACCGATCCCCACTATCCTCGACTTCCGCCTGACCTTTCTCTGGGTCAAGACAATCTTGGGCATTTTCAGCAATTCCTCGCGTGTGGCGGCGCCGTTCACCCTGTTGAGGAAAAGCAACCTCTACCGGCAGTCATTCGAGGACATACTCGAAGGGAAAAGCAAATTAGGCTTCGAGGCCCCATGGCAGAAGTACAAGAAGCAGTTCTTCTGGAAGTACTATCTCGCTGGACCAGCGCTCGATTCGATGAGTGGCAGGCAGGCCTGGGAACATCTCGTGCCCTTGCGGACCACGTTTCCTTTCGCGGTCAAAGCTTGGCAACACGGGCACGTCACGCTGGAGGGATTCTGTTACCCCTACGGTCTGGCGTTGGCAGTCACCTTTCGCGTTGTCGGGTCACTCACGCTCGACGAAACAGTCAGGTTGGCCTATGGCATTAAAGACGGCGAGGAGAAGTTCTTGGTCGTGCGAGGCGGAATGCAGTCCCCCCGCAACCTGGAGCAGATCGTCGACGATGCGTTCGAATGCATGTCCGATGCTTTTGGCATCGGGATAGCGCCTAGCGAGGCGAGGGATGTTTTCAGCATCTTCACTGTCGTAAAAGCTGTACCGATGATTCCCTTTGACCCGGGTGTGCATAGGGCGTTTCAAGCTGTTACGGAATGGTCCCCTGCTCCAGAAACAGCTACGCTGCGGCCGATCGTCGAGGTTCAGGTGCCGGTTAAGGGATCCGACGCTCCCGGCAGCATGTTACTCGCCCATCGGCGTGGACGCGCCGTCTGGTTGCCAGGTCTGTTTGCCCAGAACAAACCGCATAAGCCTTCCCTCGGTTGCTACCATCGCAATCTGGTCTTCGCTAGCATGCAGGTAGAAAGCCTGGGTGGCCTGGTGAGGGAAGTGCAGAGGGTCCTCAGCGACACCCCGCTTTCTAGACTCAACGCGACTCTCAAAAGCTGCGCGCTGAATGCCATCGATCGCTTGGATGAGCTTTACCTCGGAGATCGGGACCGAAGTTACCGTTCCTCCAGCGTGATGAAACAGATCCAACAGAACGAACTCAACGAACTGAACGCACTTCGCCAACGACTGAGGCCGGGACAAAGAAACCTATCCTCAACGTCTGACGTGTCGGCTGAACCGGGTACTGGGAAGAAAGGTTAGAGGAGCTAAGAGCCAAAAGCTAAAAGCTCTCTACTTCCGCCGCCCGTGCGCGAACAGCCGCTGCATGTTCTCCGCCGCAGGTCGCGAGCAGCACTCGCCTGGCGGAATCGTTGCGCCGTGCGGGCAGGTTTTTGGATGGCCCAGGAAGGCGCAGATTCTTTCCGTCGCCTCGGGCGACAGGATGTGCTCGAACTTGCACGCCTGCTCCTCGATCTCGGTTTCGTTGACCATTCCCAGGCTCTCGGTGAAGAGCCGTTCCGCCAGCCGGTGCCGCCGGATGACATCGGCCGCGCGCTTGCGTCCGCGCTCGGTGAACTCGATCACCATGCTGCCGTCGGGCGGGATTTCGCCAGTGTAGATCATGGCGTCGTGGCACGGGTTGACGATGTGCTTGTGCCCGTGCGGTTCCGGCGGATGCGGCCTGGCCGTCACCAGGCCCAGCTCGGTCATGCGCTCGATCGCCAGCGACGGCGGCAGCGTTCCAGGGCCATGCACTTCCATGCGCCCCAACTCCGCCCCTTCTCCGTGCTCCTGCAGGACCCAGATTTCTTCCAGGATTTCGTCAATCTGCTCTTCGTCGCGCAGGGCGAAGGTCTCGCTCGCCGCGATGTGCCCGTGATGCAGTTCGACGCGCCGATCCGCCATGCGCGCCACCACCGGATCGTGCGTCACCATGACGATGGTCCGGCCCTGCTGGTGCAGCTCGCGCAGCAGGCGCATGACAATCTCTTCGTTGAGCGCGTCGAGGTTGCCGGTCGGCTCGTCGGCCAGCACGATCTTGGGATCGTTGATCAGCGCGCGCGCGATGCACACCCGCTGCTGCTCGCCGCCGGAAAGGTGCGCGGGAAGATGTTGCGCGCGGTCGCGCAGCCCCACTCGTTCCAACGCCTGCAGGGCTTCGCTCTCGTCGGTCATGCTGTGAAAATACTGCGCCAGCATGATGTTCTCCAGCGCGGTCAGATAAGGAATCAGGTGGAACTGCTGGAACACGAAGCCGATCTTTTCGGCGCGCACGCGATTTAACTCGGCGTTGGAGAGGTAGGCAACATCCTGGCCGTCGAGCCGGATTTCGCCTGCCGTTGGCCGGTCGAGGCAGCCGATGAGGTTCACCAGCGTGGATTTCCCTGAGCCCGAGGGGCCCATCATGGCCAGCCACTCGCCGGGCGCCACCGACAACGACACGCTGTCCAGCGCCTTGATGACGCCCCCGTTGGCGTCGGCTTTGGCTGGATACTCCCTCGAAACCTCGACGAGCCGGATCATTTCACTCTCCCCTGAGAATCGTTGCCGGCTGCACCCGCCGCAGCAGGCCGATGGGCAGCACCGCGGAAATCAATGCCACCGCCACGCTCCCCGCAAACACGACAGGGAACACCCCGAAGCGCGGCACCACGGCGGCATGAAAGTTCACTCGCCCGATCCACGCCGCCACCCCGATGCCGATGGCGAATCCTATCACCGCTCCCACCGCGCCCAGCGCCGCCGCTTCGGCGGCGAAAAAGCCGTTGACCACTCGCTCGGAAGCGCCCAGGGCTTTCATGATCGCGAAATCGCGACGGCGGTCCAGCACCCACGCCGTCAGCGTCGCCAGCACGCAGAGTGCGGCGGTGAGGATGATCATGGCGACGGCGGCCAGCAGCGCGGCGCGCGTCTTGCCCAGCACGCGGGCTTCGCCTTCCACTATCTGCCGCACCGGCTTCACCTCGGCCGCGGGCAGCGCCTGCGCAAGCTGGCTGATGATGCCGTTGATTTCGTCCGGCGTTCCGCTGGCGCCGATCTCAATGGACGACGCCTGCACGCCCGTCCACGCGGTGAACTCTTTCAAGCCAAGGTAGACGCGGCTGTCTTCGGCGGCGCCGGTGCGCAGCGTGCCCGCCGGAGTCAGCTCCAGTTTGCGTCCTTCGAACCTGAGCGTGAACGGCTGGTTATCCGGCGAGACCACGGAGGCGGCGCGCGTGCCGATAAGTGCGGAGTTCGCTGCGCTCGGCCATGCCGTTACCGACCACCACGCGTCCAGCTTGCGCACCCGCTCCATGTCGGTGCCGGCGACCACCACCGGCGCGCCTTGGTCGGTACGCGCCACGGCATAGGCAAACGGCACGGCGAGGCCGCGATTGCCGAGTGCGCCTTCCACGCGGGTACGTACAGGTTCATCATCGCGGTCGTGACCGTGGCCGCCGCGACCACGGCGACCAGAGCGGAGATCACACGCCCGGGCTTCACCATGGTCGCGCGCATCAGCATGCGGAAGAACATGGCGTTGCGGCTGCCGCTGCGCTGCTGCGTCATGCGTCACCTCGCAGCACCATCACCGGCTCGAACTGCATCGCCTTGCGGATGGAGACCGCGCTTCCGGCAAAGGTCACAACGACCGCCAGCGCGATTACGACAGGGAAGAGCACAGGTTGAATCGCAATCCGCGAGTTGAAGACCCAGCGCCCGATCTGCTGCGCCATCAGGTTTCCGAAGCCGTATCCGGCAACGCCTCCCAGCAACGCCAGTAGCGCGGCCTCGGCGAAGAATAGCGTTGCGACCGCTGCGTTGCCCGCGCCCAGGGCTTTCATCAGTCCGACCTCGGTGCGGCGCTCGAAAATTGCCGTCGCCATCGCCGCTGAAACCGCCAGCGCCGATGCCAGCAGGGCGGCCAGCGTCACCAGCAGCATCAGGCCCTTGATGCGCTCCAGCACCATGCCCTCGTTCTGCGCCACCTGCCGGATCTGCTCCGCCCGCGAGTGCGGAATCGTCTGCTGCAAGTCGTGCGCGATGGAATTGGCATACGGTGAGCAGTACCAGCGGTCATACATCTCCGGCGACATGGTCTTGGGGTCGCGACGGGCGAGCGCGTCTTCCGGCTTGGTCATGGCGCTGACCAGCACCCGCTTCACCGCGCCCGGTTTGCCGAGGACTTGTTGCGCCAGCGCCAGGGGAGCGACGATCTTTTGATCCTCCGCGCCGTCGGAAGACAGAATCCCCACCACCCGGAGACTGCTCCCGTCCACCTGAATCTCATCCCCCACCCTGCGCCCAAGCTGCTGCGCTAGGCGCTCGCCCAGCAGGACATCGGAGGAGTCGTCATTCGGCCACGCTCCGCTCACCTTCCACCAGGGATGCGTGGTGCGCACGCCGGTGGTAAAGGTTTGGTCGCCGAACGCAAGCGGCTTGGCGAAATACGTGCCCAGCAGTTCGATTTTGTGTGTGGCCGAGCCGGCCTGAACCGCTACCGGCACGTTCAGCATGGGCGCGAACCCCACGATGTTATGCCGCCAGAACATGCCTTTGATCTTCAGCAGGTCCGATTCTGCCAGGTAGGCGCTATCGCTGGCAGGTTTAAGATTGACGCCGCCGATCTCCACATCGAGCGTGTCTTCGTCGGGGGTGACCACCAGGTTGGCGCCGTAGGTACGCAGTTCGCGATTGATCTTGTCGCCGATATCGGTGGCCACCGCAATCATTGCCGTCGCCACCGAGACGCCGAGGGTGATGGCGGCCCCGGCCAGCAGCTTGCGCCGTCGCTGGCGGCAGAACGATTGATAAAGCATGCGAACAAACATGGCGTCAGTGCTGGAAATACTTGGCGCTGGCGGCCAGGTCCGCCTCGGCGATGATCACCGTGTCGCTGGTTGTGGTGGCCTTCAGCGGGATGGGATTGCAGCCGCCCGCTTGGCCCACCGATTGCGGGTTGATGGGAGCGGCACAGTTCTTGCAGATAATCGTGTTGCCGCTCTTGTAAAAGCCCGCCGGCCCGCAGATCTCGCAGGCATCGAGCACGGTTCCGATCGTGCCGTCGGGCTTGCGCATCAGCCAGAAGCGAACTTCGCTGCCGTTCACCTGCGCGACGTAGCGATGCAGCTCGCCATCGTTGACCTGCGCCAGCGGGATCCGCGCCGCCCCCTGCGTGATGCTGACTTCGGTGGCGGGCGACAGCGCGCTGGCGCTCTTGGCGTAGATGAATTGCGCCGTGATCAGCATGATGAACAGGAACGAACTGGCATAGACCGCTGCCGCCCAGCGGCGCTCGCGCCTGGCGGTCCACTCCACCTTGCGCCGCTCGGCGGGGGATCCGGTCGCCGGGACCGCCCCCTGCCGCCGCCGGTATTCGAACAGCACCATCATCCCGGCCAGTGCCAGGATCGTAATAAAGAAGAACAGGTCGTTGCGCACGATCGGCCCGATCAGCGCCATCTCGCGCTTGCTGGAGGGAAGCACGCCGTTTTCCGACAGCTCATGTAGCCCCGAAATTGTGAGCTGGAAGGCGACGAAGATCAGAATGACAGTCGTAATGCGGAAAAATTTCTGCAGGTTGACCCGCACACTTCCCTTGACGAACGTCACCCCGAATAGCACCGCCAGCGCGACCCCCAGCAGCGTTCCCAGAAAGCTCATCAGCTCGGTGCTGTTGAGGTTGACGGCGGACAAAATCAGCACCGTCTCCACCCCCTCGCGCAGCACCATCAGGAAAACGAAGGCGAACAGCCCGAGGCGCGAGCTCCTGGCCGCCAGTTCGCTGACTTTGCCCTCGATCTCGCCCTTCAGCTTGCGCCCGGTGCGCATCATGAAAATGATCATGGTGACAACGAACACCGCCGCCACCAGCATCACCCAGCCTTCGAAAATGTCCTGGTTCAGGTTCAGGCGCGAGAGTACGATCGCGGCCGCGATGCTCCCCACGGCGGCTGCGCCGAGGGCGGCGTACACGGCCTTGCGCAGGTCGGGACGACCGATCTTGGCGATATAGGCGAGGGTGATGCCGACGATGAGCGCGGCCTCGACCCCCTCGCGCAAGGTGACGACCAGAGCTTCAAGCATGGCAACGCGCCGTCCCGGTGAATATGAAATTGAAATTCATTTTCAACTGTGAAAATCATAGTCTCCCCCGCGCGCCGGGTCAACGCGAACCGTCACGCTTGCTTGTGACGCCGGTCACCGGGGAAAATCGCGCCCCCAGCGGCGTTCCGGCCGGTGCGGCCCGCTCCACGCCGCTGCCACGGTGCATGACCCCCCCGGCGCGTTACGTCGGCGCGCGTTCCGACTCCATGCCGCAGTCTCGGATTTTGCAGGATCGGCGAGCCACGAAGGACTCGGAGCTTCCCAATCCTCTGCGCCCTCTGTGGCGGAGAACGATGCGGCTCGCGGCGCAGGCCGGATTTCGCTTACAGAGTTTTCAGAAACCGCTTGGCTTCCTCCAGCCGGGGAAACAGTTTTTCTTCCGCCTGGAACTGCGGCGAATGCACGCAGCGCCGGCCGCCGCGCAGCCGCACCGGGTGCTTCAGGTGCAGCATCTCGTGGTAAACGATGTATTCCACCGCGTAGCGTGGCGCCTGCGGGCGGTCGAAGGCGCGGCTGACCACGATCGCATTGTGCGCCGGATCGTAGTGCCCGAGCGCGTGGCGCGCAGGTTCGCGGCTCCAGGTCATCTGCGGCCGCGCCAGCAGGCCGTAAAAGTAGCGCGTGTTGAGTTCGTCAAAAATCGCCTCCAAGTCGTACACGCGGCCGCGGGCGCCGTCGATTCGCTTTCTCCCGCGCAGTTGCCGCACCAGGTGCGCCTTGGCATTCAGGTCGCGCCGCCCGCAGTGCTGCCGATAGCGGCGCGCCAGCGCGGTATCAATCGGCTTGCGGTACAGCTTGGCGATCAGGATGTGCGCAATGGCGTACAGTACGTCCTCGGGTGCGCCCTCCAGAAGATCGGAAACCCGCACCTTCACCTGGCCGCCGCGCACGCGAATGGTGTTGTTGATGTTGGCGAAGGGGAAGAACTCGGCGCGGAACTCCGGCATGGGCGCACGCGGCCGCAAATCGCGGTAGGCGCGCTGCAAAACGGATAAGAGCCTCGGATGCATTCCGATCACGTAGATTAAGAAGCTATCTCACAAATGCCGGCGCCGTCGCAATCCGTAAAAACCAGCTTGCTGAGAAACGTCGTCTTGCCCAGATCAATGCCCATACTGGCGATATGCATCGCGATGGTTTTCCCGATCTGGGCCGCACCACGACCATCCCACATCAGGATGATCGTGAAATTTCGCGCTATTGGATCCGGGGAAAAAGGAATTACCTTTGGCTCCAGGGCGGGGTGTTAAGTAAAACTTACACCGTTACTTTCGCAAGGAATTCATAAGCCATTGCAAAACAATGAATTGTCGGTGGCATTTGGCTTGCTTCTTATCCACACGGGGGACTAATGAATGACAGAAGATGCGGGAGCAAGCTATCGCCGCACGCTCATGGTTGGGGGAACGGATCAGCGCTGCGCGCGCCGCTTTTATGTGGGTATGTCCGCTTCGCTCAAAGTCCCCAACGAAATTCAGCCCAATCCCGCGTTCATACGGGATTGTAGTTGGGCCGGTATTTTCCTCTACTCTGCCTGGGTTCCAGCATTGGCATCCGACGTCGAGATTGCACTGGAGTCGCCCCAGGTACGGATTCTATGTACAGGCCGTGTGGTTCGCGTGGAGCCAGCCACTGCAGGCGCCGTCACCGGAGTCGCGGTATCCCTGGAGCGGTGTGAAGTCGTTCGCCAACCCAACCAACCGATCTTAGAAACCCCGTCCCCACCCGGCTAGCCGGAGCTTCCTCGTATTGCCTGGGTTCCAAGTCCGCCCGCGTGAGGTTGCGTTCTACTTTTTCTTCTTCTTCTTTTCCTCCCTAAAGGCGGCCTCCTGCTCCGTGAGCAGCTTGCGCGCGTCGTCCAGGCTGGAGTTTACCGCCTCGGTCGCGTTCAACAGGACGAACGAGTAGTCGCCGATCTCGCTGCCCGCCTTGGCACTGGCCCCGGTACTCTGTTCTTTCAGCGTGCCCAGCTTGAGCTGGAATTCCGTATCGCCATCGATAACAAACTTCAGCCCCTTGCGCAGGTCGTACTTGCGGTCCACGTAATCGTCAATATTGTCGCCGATCTCGTCCACCAGACGGGTAAAGTCCTCCAGCAGATCGTGGACCCGGGCGCCGCGCTCGGCCGCCAGACGCGGATCGCCGCGAACCTCGTCGATGCTCGCCAGCCGGGCGCGCGCGAACTGCACCATCAGCTTGAGGCGTTTGTCCGGCTCCTGCGCGACCTCGCGCAGCTCATCGATTTCCTTTTCGTTGAGTGGCTCGCGGCCGCCAAGCTGCGCCAGCGGCGGCGTTGCTGCCAGCAGCACCAACGCCAACCCGAGAATTGTGTTTCGTGTTCGCATCGTCACTTCCTGAACATCCGGTTGAGCAGCTCGTTGCGCGCTGCTTCCAACTTCTGGATGGCCCCTGCGACGGGCGGGCGGTCGTCTACATCGAGCGTTTTCCGGATCGCCTCCAGCCGTCCTGAGATCTTGCGCAGGGCGATTTCCGTCTGCTTCATCCGCTTGCCGCTTTCGCTCGAGACTTTCGCCGCCTGCACGCCGTATGTAACGACATCGCCTAGCGCCTCCTGCGCCTCCTTCACCGTGCCGCCGTTATAGGCCTTATCGAACGCATCCAGCTGGCGCTCGGCGATCTTCGTGCACAGCTCGGCCTGTTGCTTGGGGTGCGCCTTGTCGGCCCGCGCCTTGAGCGAGTCTACGGATTCCTGCGTGCCGGCCAGGACAGCGGCCGAGAGCAGTACGACCACGATAATCGGCAGCTTTTTCATCGCTACTTCTTTGGTTCGATGGCGATCAACCGATGGCGCGCCTGCCACTCCTGGTCGGGGAATTTTCCGTTGGCCGCCGCCAGAAACTGGTGATAGCTGGCCGCCGCCAGCTTGCGTTCTCCCATGTGGTCGTAGGCGGTGGCGCGCAGGAACAGCGTAAACGGAATCTCCTGCAGCAGTCGTGCGCGCGCGTCCAGCGCCTTGATCGTCAGAGGGTAATCTTTGTTCGCTGAGGCGGCAAACGCCAAATCGCCATACGCGATGCCGAAATCCGGCTTCAAATTCACCGCCGCCAGCAATTCCTTCTGTGCGTCCTCGTACTTCTGCTGCTCCAGCAATGCCGTGCCCAGGCGGTGGTGCAACTCGGCGTCGTTGGGCTGCTGCTGCAGCGCGGCGCGAAAATGTTGCTCCGCTTTGGCGAACTCCCGGTTGGACGCGTACAGCATGGCAAGTTCGCGCTCCGTCTGCGCATCGCCGGGCGAGAGTTGCAGCGCCTTTTCCAACTCCGCCTGCGCGTCTTCTGCCTTGCCCTCGGCGGTCAGCACGTGCCCAAGCTGCAGATGCGCCTTGGCGCTCTGCGGGTCCAAAGCAAGATACTTGCGCAGCGCGTCCTCGGCCTCGGGCAGCCGTTTGGTCTTCTCGTAGATGTAGGCCAGCCCGGCGATGGCGTCGGCGGACTTGGGATCGCTTGCGGCGGCAGCCTTGTACTCCTGCTCGGCGGTGGCGAGGTCGACGGCTTTCTCCGCGGCGGAGGCGGCGAACAAGTGAGCCTCGGCACGATTCGGCTTCAACTCCGCGGCTCTGCGGAATGCGCTGAGCGCCTCGCCCGGATCTTTGTCTTCCAGCACCTGTCCCAGCGACACCCAAGCGCGGTACAGTCCCTCTTCTGGCTTTGCGGTCGGTTTCAGTTCGGTAGCGGCGCGCAGGTATTTCGCGGCCTCGGCATCGCTGGCGCGCGCCAGCATCAGGCCGAGGTTCAGATTCGATTCAAACACCTTGGCATCGGCAGCGACGGACTTGCGATACGCCGCCACGGCGTCGGCGTCGCGATGCAGCGCGGTGTAAACGAATCCCAGGTCGAACCACGCGCGGTAATTGTTGGGGCCCCGCTTGACCGCCTCGTTCAGCGCCTGTTCCGCGGCGGCGTAGTCCTTTTTGTCCATCGCCGCTTCGGCGCGCGCGATGGCGGCCGCAACTGCGTCTTCGACCGGCACGCGGTGATGCCGCACCGTGGGCTTGGATTCCTGCGCCGAGACGGCCATCGCGCAGGCTAAGCAGAGCGGCAGGATGAGCTTGTTTCTATTTCCCGCCATTCGTTCCCGTGCTGCGCCGGCGAACCGTTACCGCCGGCTCGCGGGCAGGCGCTTGCGATCGGCAGTTTCCGTTGACCGGTAAGATGCGCTCCAGCCACTGGCCGGTGTAGGACTTCGCATTGTCCGCGATCGCCTCCGGAGGACCGGCCGCCACCACCTGCCCGCCGCGCTCACCGCCCTCCGGGCCCAGGTCAATCACCCAGTCCGCCACCTTGATGACATCGAGGTTGTGCTCGATCACCACGATCGACGCGCCCGCATCGATCAGGCGGCGGAAGGCGGCTAGGAGCTTGCTCACATCGTCGAAATGCAGCCCGGTAGTCGGCTCGTCGAGGATGTAGAGCACGCGCGGACGGCGCCGGCGCTCTTCCTTGTCCTGTTGCTGCGCGAAATCGCGGGCCCGCGGCTGCAGGTGCGCCGCCAGCTTGATGCGCTGTGCTTCGCCGCCGGACAGCGTGGTCGCCGACTGTCCCAGCCGCAGATATCCAAGGCCCACTTCATCTAGAACCCGCAGCTTCTCGGTGATCTTCGAGACTTCGCGGAAAAATTGCAGCGCCTCGCGCACCGTGAGGTTCAGGATTTCGTGGATGTTCTTGCCGCGGTAGCGCACCTCCAGCACCTCGGACTTGAAGCGCGCGCCCTTGCATTCCTCGCAAATCAGCTCCACATCGGCGAGGAACTGCATTTCCACCGTCACCGTGCCGTCGCCCTGGCAGGTTTCGCAGCGCCCGCCGGGGATATTGAACGAGAAGTGCCCGGCGCTGAAGCCCCGTTTCTGCGACTCGGGCAGCGACGCCATCAACTCGCGGATGCCGTCGAACGCCTTGATATAGGTGACCGGGTTCGAGCGCGGCGTGCGCCCGATGGGCGACTGATCCACCAGGATCACGTCATCCACATACTGCGTACCGCGCAGCGACGCGCAACCGTTCACCGCCGGCGGCACGCTGCCGTTCCCTTGCTTCAGCGCCGCTACCAGCGCCTGATAGAGAACATCGTGCACCAGCGTGGATTTTCCCGACCCGGATACGCCGGTGACTGCTACCACCATGCCGAGCGGGATGCTGACGTCGATTTTTTTCAGGTTGTGCATGCTCGCGCCCTGCACTTCCAGCCTTTGCGGCCCGGGCTTGCGCCGCTGCGGCGGGATCTGAATGCGGAGTTCCTGCCCCAGATACCGGCCGGTGAGCGATGCCGGCGTGCGGCGGATTTCCTCGTAGGTGCCGCTGGCGACCACGCGCCCCCCGTTCTCCCCCGCGCCCGGTCCCAGGTCCAGGATGCGGTCGGCCGCGCGCATGATCTCCGCATCGTGCTCCACCACCAGGATCGTGTTGCCCAGGTCGCGCAGGTCGTGCAGGATTTTGATCAGCCGCGTGGTGTCGCGATTGTGCAGGCCGATGGAGGGCTCGTCCAGGACGTACAGCGTCCCCACCAGGCGCGAGCCCAGCGACGTCGCCAACTGGATGCGCTGCGCCTCCCCGCCGGATAGCGTCGATGACAGCCGGTCCAGCGTCAGATATTCCAGCCCGACATCGTTCATGAAGCGCAGGCGCTCGCGGATTTCTTCCAGAATCTTTTCCGCGATCGCCGCTTGCTGCGGGCTCAGTTTCAGCCCCGAGAAGAACTGCGCCGACTGCTCTACCGTCATCGCGCAGACCTGGCAGATGTCCTTGCCTTCGACTTTGACGTGCCGCGCTTCCGGCCTCAGCCGCGCGCCGCCGCAGGTCGAGCACACGGAATACCCGCGGTAGCGGCTCAGGAACACGCGCACGTGCAGCTTGTATTTCTTGCGCTCCAGGTGGGCGAAGAACCCGCGCGCGCCCCAGAACTTGCCGTCGCCCTCGATGATCGCCTTCTGGTGCTCCGGCGAAAGCTCTCTCCATGGCACGTCGATAGGAATTCCGGCGGCCTTGGCGTAGCGCTTCAGCTCGTTAAACAATGGGCGGTACTTGGGCTTGGTCCACGGCTCGATGGCGCCCTCGCCCAGCGACTTGCCCTTGTTCGGGATCACCAGGTCGAGATCGAAATCTATGGTGTTTCCAAACCCCTGGCAGCGCGGGCAGGCGCCGTACGGGTTGTTGAACGAGAACAGACGCGGCTCCGGTTCCTCGTAGCGGATGCCGCAGCGCTTGCATTCGAACCGCTGCGCGAACCGCAGCCGCGGCGCCGGTTCGCCTTCGCGCGGGGCAGTCTCGAACACAGTCTCGCCGGTTTCGCGGTAGCAAGTCTCGACCGCGTCCACGATGCGCGCGCGCTGGTCCGGCGCCACCACGATGCGATCCATCAGAATGAAAACCGGCTCCGAGAAATTCACCTCCAGCAGCGACTCCGGCGTGGAGAACTCAAACACCTGCCCGCCCTGGTACAGCCGGTTGAAGCCCTTCTTGCGCAACTCGAACAGCGTCGCCTTCAGCAGGTCCGACTCGTCCAGTTTTTGCGCTGCCGCAAGTTGCTTCTTGCGCCCGCGTGCTTCCGCCTCCGGCGGGATGATCCTCCCTGTCGGCGGCTGCAAAGGGAAGAGCACATTCAGGCGCGTGCCTTCGCCCAGCGCCAGCACCCGCTCGGCGACCTCGTCCACCGTGTCTTTCTTGACCTCGGCGCCGCACTGCATGCAGTAGGTGCGGCCGACGCGCGCGAATAACAGGCGCAGGTAATCGTAGATTTCCGTCGCCGTTGCGACCGTGGAGCGCGGGTTGCGGGTCGTATTTTTCTGCCGGATCGCCACCGCCGGCGCGATCCCCTCGATCACGTCGGCGTCCGGCTTCTCGATCCGCTCCAGGAATTGCCGCGCGTAGGCGGAGAGTGACTCGACGTAGCGCCGCTGGCCCTCCGCATAGATGGTGTCAAAGGCGAGAGACGACTTCCCCGACCCCGACACGCCCGTCACCACCGTCAGACAATTGTGTGGAATCTCAAAGTCGATGTTCTTCAGGTTATGTGCGCGAGCGCCGCGGACAACTATGCTTTCGCTTGACATCGGGGACCGCCGCAGCCAGGACCGTCCCAAGCCATCTGCCGGGCCTGCAAGAGGCTTCGGGAATGCTGCGCAATCTATCGATTATAAAGCCTCACTTCTCCGCTTCACAAACTCGCCAGACGCTCGGCCCGGCTGCCCCCACCAAAATGCCATTGCTCCCGCAGTTACTGGCGATTCGCATTACATCGTCTTACGATCTGTAGCGCGTGGGGCGAGCGGCGCCATGCATCGTGCACGCCTCATCCCAGCATCTCAAATATAGGCGCATCCGCTTGCCGCGCCCGGCTGTCTTATTAGTAGGCACTCATCGGAGCGAAACCGTGGCAGACTTGGATTGGGCGTTCGTACTTGCAGCGTGGCTTCCTCTGGCGGGGATCGTGCTCGCCCTGTGCGTTGGCCCGGACTTCCCGAAGATTAACCGTTTCAGCGGCGAGTGACTTCTGCGTGGCCCACCTCTGCCCACGGTTTCCGGATTTGGATCTCCACCCTGTAGAAGAATTCCTCTTTGCTCATTCGCCCCAGCGTTTGCGCGCGGCCGGCGGCGCCGTGGCCCCGACCTCTCCCTCGTGACCATTGCGGTTGTAGTGGAAAGCAAATCCAATTAGGCCCAGCATCAGTCCAATGGGGGGCAGCAGCAGCGTGAGCACGCCCCGCGTGATCGCAGCCTGGCTGTTCTTGCTCGCCCCTTTGGCCGAGGTATAGCACATCACGCATCCCTGCCCCAACGCCGGCGCGGCGCTCAGCGCCAGCAGCAGCACCAGGCTGTAAATGCGCGGCCTCATCACTTCACTCCCAGATTGATAATGCGAAACGCGTCGGCGAAGAACACGCACATCAGCGCCAGGCACACGCACAGCGAGATCATCATCAGCCGGCGCATCCGGGTGAGTTCGTACTTCATGTGCATGAACCAGGAAATGATGAGCGCTGCCTTGACAATCGAAAGCGCCAGCAGGATGGACAACATCCGCACCGGCTGCAGTCTCTCGTACGCCAGCGCGACCTCGATGGCGGTGATCGCCAGCAGCGCGCCCCACACCACGTAAAACGGCGTATGGCTGTGCGCCCGGTGTTCCAGTGCTACTCGATTTCCGGTCAGTGCGTCGCTGCTCATGCCTTCTCCTACCCGATCCGCGTCGACATCAGGTATACCAGCGGAAAAATGAACATCCACACTAGGTCGACGAAGTGCCAGTACAGCCCGCTGGTCTCGATGTCGTTCGATGAAAACTTCTTCCCCATGCTGCGCACCACCATTACGCCCAGCACCACCACGCCGATGGTGACGTGCAGCATATGCAGCCCCGTAAGCGTGAAGAACGTTCCCCCAAACTGCGGCGCGCCCCACGGATTCTTGCTCGGCGTCATGCCCTCGTCGATCAGCCCGATCCACTCGCGCACGTGCAGCACCACGAACATGATCCCGCAGAACATGGTCGCCAGCAGCCAGCCGATCGCCGCCTTCCGCTTTCCCAGGCTCGAGGCCGACACCGCCAGCACCATGGTCAGCGAACTGGTCAGCAGGAATGCCGTCATCACCGTCGCATTGATGATGCTGCCGCTGTGGAACGGCGTGGGCCACGTGGGATTCGAAATCCGCCCATAGCTGTAGGCGAACAGCAGCGCTCCGAACGTCAGCGAGTCCGAGAGGATG
The DNA here is from genome assembly GCA_020073185.1 of Terriglobia bacterium. NCBI lineage: Bacteria > Pseudomonadati > Acidobacteriota > Terriglobia > Terriglobia bacterium. Next base: position 8,612 of record JAIQFT010000069.1, on the reverse strand, counting down.
AACAGCCACATCCCGATCTTGTTGGAATAGGTTTGGAACAGCGACGGCTCAAACTCCGCGTGCCCTAGTTGCTGCTCCACTGCCACATCGGCCATGTCTCAATCCTCAGGTTACGCCGCAAATTTCAGCAGCGCGAATATGTACAGCCATAGCATCGCCATGAAGTGCCAGTACCACGCCGTCACGTCCACCACGATCCGCCGTCTCTCCAGCGGCCGCGAACCGAACACCGCCGTCAGCGCGTACAGCAGCGCCAGCACGCCGCCGAACAGGTGGAGGGCATGCGTGCCGGTCAGCACGTAAAAAAATGAGCTGCTGGGACCGCTGGCCACGTAAAACCCGCGCCGCCCCAGCTCCTGCCACGCCATCCACTGTCCCGCCAGGAAACCGAGCCCAAGCACCAAAGTGATCGGCAGCCACGGCACGCCCCGCTTTTCGTCCTTCGCGATCCCAGGCATCTCGGTGATCGGCGCAATCGCCGCCTCCGCAAACGCCGCCCGCCGTGCCTTCTCGATGGTGAAGCTGCTCACCAGCAAGATGCAGGTATTCAGGATCAGCAGTCCCATCGGCAGTTGCAGCGGCTTCCAGTCGGTGACGTACGCATTCCTCACCGAGTCATAGGTACCCAGGCCCTGGCGCACGATGAAGGCGCTGGTGAAGGAGACGAACAGCATCACCACCGCCGCCAGTCCCACCATCAGCCCCAGCCGATAGCGGCGCAGGCGTTCCCCAAAATCAGGATAGCCATTGTCGCGGCCGCCGCCCCCGCCTCCGTTTCCGCCATGACGCGGAAAGTGGATGACCGGCGGGCGTCCCCCGCCTCCGACCCTTACCCCGGCCGGCTTCTCGCGAACCTTGAGTGTCGGCAAACTTCCCATAACTCCAACTTCAATGCGCGCTGCTGCCGTGCGCCGGATCGGTCTGCATGATGTAATCGCGCGGCGCGCCGGGCACGTTGTACTCGTACGGTCCGTTGTTCACCACCGGGATGCGCCCACCGAAGTTGTCGTGCGGTGGCGGCGAGGGAATCGTCCACTCCAGGGTCGTGGCTTCCCACGGGTTCTGTTCCGCCTTCGGCCCCCTGAACATGCTCCAGAACAGGTTGATCAGAAACAGGAACTGCGCCGCGATGGTGACGAACGCGGCGATGGTGATGAACATCTCCAACCCTGCGAACTGGTGCAGGTACGCCACCTCGGTCAACTGCGAGTAGCGCCGCGGCCGGCCGGCAATCCCTTCGTAGTGCATCGGGAAGAAGATCGCGTACGCCCCGATAAACGTTGCCCAGAAATGCAGGTACCCGAGCTTGTTGTTCATCATCCGCCCGAACATCTTCGGGAACCAGTAATAGGTCGCGGCGAAGATGCCGAAGATCGCCGCTACTCCCATGATCAGGTGGAAGTGCGCCACCACGAAAAACGTGTCGTGCAGCGGGATATCCAGCGCCGGTTGCGCCAGGAACGGTCCGCTCAGACCGCCCGAGACAAACAGCGACACGAAGCCGATGGCGAACATCATCGGCACCGTCAGCCGGATCTTGCCCTTCCACAACGTGCCCAGCCAGTTGAACGTCTTGATCGCCGACGGCACCCCGATGGCGATCGTCATCATGCTGAACGCCATCGCCGAATATGGGCTCATGCCGCTCATGAACATGTGGTGGCCCCACACGAAGAACCCCAGCACCCCGATCGCCAGCATGGCGTACACCATCGCCTTGTAGCCGAAGATCGGCTTGCGCGAGAACGTGGACAGAATCTGCGACGCCACCCCCATCCCCGGCAGGATGGCGATGTACACCTCGGGATGCCCAAAAAACCAGAACAGGTGCTGCCACAGCAGCGGCGAGCCCCCGTTGTGCTTGATCATCTCCCCGCTCACCACCAGCCCGCCCGGCACGAAGAAGCTCGTTCCCGCATTCCGGTCCAGCAGCAGCAGGATGCCCGCCGCCAGCAGTACCCCGAACGCCAGCAGCCCCAGAATGGCGGTGATGAACCACGACCAGCAGGTCAGCGGCAGCTTCATCATCGTCATGCCCCGCGCCCGCAGGTCCAGCGTGGTCGTGATGAAGTTCAGCGCGCCCAGCAGGGAAGCGATGCAGAACAGCGCTATGCTGACGATCCACAGGTCTTCGCCTAGCGCCTGCCCCGGCCCGGCGGAGGGAATCGCGCTCAGCGGCGCGTAGTTGGTCCATCCCGAGATGGGCGCCCCGCCTTCCACCAGGAACGCCGCTATGATGGCCACAAATCCCAGAAACGTCGTCCAGAACGACATCATGTTGAGGATCGGAAACGCCATGTCGGGCGCCCCAATCTGGATGGGCAGGAAGTAGTTGCCGAACCCGCCCTGCGGCGCCGTCGTCAGCACGAAGAACACCATGATCGTGCCGTGCATGGTCAGCAGCGCCAGGTAGGTTTCCGGCTTGATGTCGAAGCCCAGCACCTTCGCCGCCGGCCACACCAGGTGCAGCCGCATCAGCAGCGACAGGAACATCCCCACGAACACCGCCGCCAACGCCAGAAAGTAATACTGCAGCCCGATGACTTTGTGATCGGTGCTGAAGATGTATTTGCGGATAAAGCTGGTCGGGGCGGGATGGACATGCACTCCACCATGCCCGTTTCCGCCGGCCTGCACCGCCGAATCATGTTTGGGAGCTTGCGAATTGTCCATGATTATTGCTTCTCCGCCAGGCGCTGTGCCGTCCAGGCGTCAAAATCCTTCTGACTGACCACCTTCAACATGCCGTGCATTTTGTAGTGCCCAAGCCCGCACAGCTCGGCGCAGGCAATCTCGTAATCTCCCACCTTGTCGGGCGTGAAGTGCACGTGGATCGCCAGCCCGGGAACTGCGTCCTGCTTGAAACGCATCGCGGGAATGAAGAAGCTGTGGATCACGTCCTGCGCCCGCAAGGTCACATCCACTTCGCGGTTCACCGGCAGATACAGGGTGCCGGTGACAAAGTCGTCTTTCGACGCCGGGTCCGTGGAGTCGATCCCCACTGCCGCTTCGCCGCCCGCCGAAGCGTCGATCAGTTCGGGCTTGGTGCGGCCATACTTGCCGTCCGGGCCGGGATAGCGGAAGTACCAGGCAAATTGCAGTCCCGTCACCTCGATCTTCACCGCATCATTCTTCGCCGGCTCAAAGCGCTCTGACGCCCACAGGTGCGCGCCGGCGATTGCCAGGCCGAAGAACAGGATCGCGGTCAGCGTCGTCCACATCACTTCCATCGTATTGTTGCCGTGCGAGTACGCCGCCGTTGTCCCTGGCCGATCGCGGTACCTCCACGCGAACAGGCCCAGTCCCAACTGCGCGGCCACGAATACGATCCCCATCGCGATCAGCGTGTAGTGGAACTGGGAGTCCAGGGCGGGCCCGCTCAGCGATGCCGCCGCCGGCCACCACCAGGTTTTGGCTACGAAGAAGTAGGAACAAACAAAGGTGAGGAGCCAGATCACAACCAAAAGCGCAAGGCCCATCCTCTACTGCCCCCATGTTGAGAGTTGACTTTCCGGCCGGAAGCCCCACCCCATGGGCGCTTCCGTGGATGATCGCGAACTATATCACACCGAGAAGTGATGCTGCACACGTCCCTAAGTGACACAAAATATTTTGCCAATCTCGCCGCTGAGAAACGCGACGCCCCGAAATCCGCTCCTGGCGGGCGATTTCGGCCTGGTGCCGCACTCACGCCCCCGCGTGTGCAGGTGAAAGCGCGACGGTGCCCCACATCTGCCCGACCTTGCCTGATGTGGGGTGAACCTTGACGAGGGACGAGGAGTCTGGCCGATCCCTTTTTCGAACGGCAGAACTGTCGAGGTTGCTTCACCTCGTCCCGCCCCGGCGAACCTGCCCCCGAAGCGTAGCGAGGTGCGAGGCAGGGTGGGGAAGTCTCCCAATCCTGGCACCCCAACCTCAAGCTCCGGAATACCGACTACGGACCGCCGGCGTCTACGCTATATTCATCGCAATCCGCGAACTGTTCGGCGAACGCTTCGGAGACTAAGGAGTGAGAAAGCCATGAGTTTCTCCCGACGCAATTTCCTGAAGATGACGGGTGTACTGGCCGGCAGCACTCTGCTTCCCGCCATGGCTGTCCCATCGCGCCCTTCAGCACAAACCAACACCACGCCGCAAGCTGAAGGCGCCCCCGATTACACCATCAGGATTGGCGCCAGCCCCGTCGAGATCGCTCCCCACCGTTTCATCTCCACTACCACGTACAACGGACAATTCCCCGGGCCGTTGCTGCGCTTCAAGGAAGGGAAGCAGGTCACCGTCGATATCTACAATGACACCGACACTCCCGAGCAACTGCACTGGCACGGCCAGACGGTCCCGGTCGAGGTCGACGGAGCGGCGGAAGAGGGCACACCGTTCATTCCTGCACACGGCAAACGCCGCATCGCATTCACGCCGAGACCCGCGGGCTTTCGCTTTTTTCACACCCATAATCGAGCCGGGGCAAATCTAGCTGCCGGCCAGTACAGCGGCCAAGTTGGTCCGGTTTACATCGAGGCCCAGCATGAGCCCGGAAATTATGACCGCGAAGTCTTTCTCACCCTGAAGGAATTCGAACCCACCTTCAGCCGTGGCGGAGATATGGCAATGGATTTTCTGTCGCCGGCCACTCGCGTCAAGGCTCTCGAGGCGCAGGGCGAGTCTGCCATGAAGGCATCACTCGCCAAAGGCATACCGCACGGATACGAGGTCGGCTATGCCGCCTTCACCATCAATGGCCGCATGCTGGGGCACGGAGAGCCGGTCCGTGTGAAACGCGGCGAGCGCATCCTGTTCCATGTATTAAACGGAAGTGCCACCGAGATTCGCAGTCTGGCGTTACCCGGCCATTCCTTTCGCGTGGTCGCATTAGACGGGAATCCGGTGCCCAATCCCGCAACCGTTCCCGTACTCTGGCTAGGTACGGCTGAGCGCGTCTCTGCGATGGTCGAGATGAACCACCCAGGCATCTGGATCATGGGCGATCTTGCCAACGACGACCGTCGCCACGGCATGGGTATCGTGGTGGAGTACGCGGGACATGCGGGCAAACTGCTGTGGATCGCGCCACCGCCTTTCCGATGGAACTATGCCCGCTTTGCCAAGCCTGGTGTGACTGCGGCTCCGCCGGACGAGACTTTCGAAATGACCTTTGTCAAAGACAACGCGGCCGAAAACGGTTTCAATCGCTGGACCATCAACGGCGTCGCATACCCCATGTCTTACGACATCGCTCCAGCCTCGTTTCACTTAAGGGAAGGGAAGCGCTATCGAATTCATATGCGCAATGCCAGTGATGACATCCACCCAATTCATCTTCACCGCCATAGCTTCGAGCTGACCAGTCTGGCGGGCAAGGCGACTGCCGGAATCCTGAAAGACGTGTTCATGCTGGGGGGATACCAGGAGGCCACCGTCGATTTCGTGGCTGATAATCCGGGCCTGACCCTGTTCCATTGCCACCAGCAACTGCACATGGATTTTGGTTTCATGACCCTGTTTGACTACGTGTAAGAAACCCCATACCTCGCGCTCCGACTTCTCGACTACCTGCGCGCTACCGCTCACCACGGCCAGCACTTGCCCCGGAGTGTTTCGCGAGTTTTATCCCGGGTGATGATCGGTTCCACAACGGTACCTTCCCATTTCGGCCATTTGCCAGTTACAATGCTGATATCGAATTTCCCACAAGACTGCAAACTATAACCTTTGACCGGCACATGTCGGAGGCCGGAAGCCCGATAGGCAGGAAATCTGTTTTGATTCCAGGATTGCTATGAGAGTGGCACTGTTAGCTTGGGAATCGCTTCATTCCGTTCCCGTGGGCGGGGTCGCGGCCCACGTCACCGAGCTGGCTGCGGCGCTGCAGCGGAAAGGACATGAAGTTCACGTCTTCACCCGCATGGGAGCCTGGCAGCCCCATTACGAATGCATCTACGGCGTGCATTATCACCGGTGTCAGTTTCGGCTGGACCCGGACTTTGTCGAAGAAATCAACGACATGTGCCGCTCCTTCGCCCACCACGTATGCGCCACGGAAAACGCCGTCGGTCCGTTTGATGTGATTCACGCGCACGATTGGCTGACCGGCAATGCCATGATCTACGTCAAACAGGCGCGGGGAAGAAAAACCGTGCTCACCATCCACTCCACCGAATACGGCCGCAGCGGCAACCACTTCCATAATGGCCGCTCGGAGCGGGTGCGCTACCAGGAACGTGCGGCCACGTACTGGTGCGATCGCCTGATCACGGTTTCCGACTCCCTGAAGAAGGAAATCATGTGGATGTACGAGGTCCCGCACTGGAAGATCTCCACCATCTACAACGGGGTAAACCTCCACAACTACGACGGCTGGCTGGACCCGGGCGGCGTAAAAGCGCGCTATGGCATCGGACCCTTGGATCCGACGGTGCTATTCTCCGGGCGCGCAGTGTATCAGAAGGGACCGGATTTATTGTTGGAAGCCGTCCCACACATCCTGCGGTACTATCCCGGCGCGAAATTCGTCTTTGCCGGAGATGGCGATATGCGGGCGCCCTTGGAGCATCGGGCGTGGCAACTGGGCGTTCAGCATGCCACACGGTTTCTGGGCTTCAGAAATAACCCAGAATTGACGGAGCTCTACAAAGCCTGCGATGCGGTGTGCGTGCCCAGCCGCAACGAACCCTTCGGCATCGTGGTGCTGGAAGGCTGGAGCGCCGGCAAGCCCGTCATCGTCACCAAGAACGGCGGCCCGAATGAGTATGTCTGGCATGAGGTGAACGGATTGAAGATTTATCCCAATCCTGATTCCGTGGCCTGGGGCATTGGCACCCTGTTCACCAACTTCGAGTGGGCCCGCTGGATGGGACGCAACGGCCGAGTCGCCGTAGAAGCCGCCTTCACCTGGGACGCCATCGCCAACCGCATCGCCCACGTCTACACCCAGTGACCGCACTTCGGCATCCTGCTGACCCAGGAGGAAGGAAAACAACTACCGGTGAGTGAGCTTCCAAACTACGTGGATGGGCTGCCCAATATTTGCGGGGCAGAGGACCAAGTCGCCGCCGCCACCGCCAGCCTGCGCCCGGGCACTCTGGGGGAGAGCGGCATTGACTTTGGCCGGATCAAGAGCGGGTTTGCCATTGCGCTGCACATGCATCAGCCTCTGATTCCGGCTGGTGGGAACGATCTGCGCAGCGCTACCCTGATCAGCAACCTGCGCTACATGATGGACAATCCACACCTGGGCGACAATCACAACGCGCCGGTGTTTCTCTGGTGCTACAAGCGCATGGCAGAGTTTATCCCTGCCCTGATCCATGAAGGGAAGCAGCCGAGGGTGATGCTGGATTATTCGGGTTGCCTTTTGGAGGGCCTGCGACAGATGGGGGCGCAGGACGTCTTGGAGGCCTTGAAGCACATCACATGCGATCCCGGCTATCGCCAGTGCGTGGAAGGGCTGGGTACGGCATGGGGCCATGCCGTGGCGCCCAGCACCCCGGTGCAGGATTTTCGGCTTCACGTCCAGGCATGGCAACACCAATTTGCCGATCTGTTCGGTCTGAGCGCCCTCCGCCGGGTTACAGGTTTTTCTCCCCCCGAGATGGCGCTGCCCAACCATCCTGACGTCGCCTACGAGTTCGTCAAGACCCTGAAGGAATGCGGCTACACTTGGGTGCTGGTGCAGGAACACTCGGTGGAGCAGGTCGAGGATGGCGGCGCCGTACGCTTCTGCCACATTCCCCGCCGTTTGCTGGTCAAGAACCTGCATGGCGAGAGCGCCAGCATCATCGCCATCATCAAGACTCAGGGCAGCGACACCAAGCTGGTGGCCCAGATGCAGCCCTACTACGAGGCTAGGGGACTGGCGCGAGTGTCCCTCGCGGGCAAGCAGATTCCTCCCTTGGTGACCCAGATCGGCGATGGGGAAAACGGCGGCGTGATGATGAATGAGTTTCCCAGCAAGTTCTTGGAGGTCATGCGGGAGGCTTCCGGCAGCGAAACGCCGCCGTTGACCGTGAGCGAGTACTTGGAGTACCTGCGGACGGCGGGCATCGCCGAAGCCGATTTCGCTCCTATCCAACCCATCTTCCAGAAGCGCCTCTGGGAACGTTTGCACCCCGGAGATAGCCCGGAGCGGCTGGCGGCGGTGATCGAGGAACTGAAGCGGGAAGACCATCGCTTCCATATGGAGGGTGGTAGCTGGACCAACAACTTGTCTTGGGTCCGAGGCTACGACAACGTCATCGGACCGATGGAGTCGTTCAGCGCTCTCTTCGCGGAAAAGGCCTTCGGGAAAGTGTCGTCCCGCGAGCGGCGCTATCGCAATGCGCTTTACCACCTGCTGGTCGCCCAAACCAGTTGCTACCGCTACTGGGGGCAGGGCATCTGGACCGACTACGCGCGGGAATTGTGCCGGCGTGGTACCGAGATTTTGACCCACGATTTCTGAGCCGCACGGGACGGCGGGTGCGGGAGATAAAACGGTGAGCTTCGTGGGCATGGCCCTGGCCACTTGACCTGCCCCCTTACTCCGCACAGCTGAGACTACGACAACTTCCATCCTTTTCACCGAGCTTTTCAGCGGGGATGGGGGTGTGGGGCAAGGGGCCGGCGTTTGAGGCCTC
>JAIQFT010000068.1 GCA_020073185.1 Terriglobia bacterium | reverse complement strand
TTTCCCAAAGTGCTGAGGGTGTGGTAGCTTCGCTTCAAGGCGGTTCTCCTTTCGTTGAGAAAGTTTCCAACCCGACTCTATCAAGAGCCGGGTCGAGAACCGCCCCTCAACCTTCAACTATGGATGGGACACCCTCCAGAATACCGAATTCAAACGTAGCGGGCGTACTCTTTCTACATTTCCGGACGAGATTGGTATCGTAGTCATTGCCTACATAGCTGACTGTCCCCGAGATGTGGCATCGTCCTATAGAACTTTAGACCTGACTGTGGCTGATCTGAGCGAAGCCCAATTCCAGGTGCAGTGGCTTACTCCTGATTCTCCAAGTGCGATATCTCTGCGCCCAAGGTTTGCCCCCCCGAGCACATGGTACTTAGCCTTATCTGCGCGAGGAGTGCCGTTCGGAACACGAGCGCGGCTTGAAATCGTAACAGCTAAAGGACAACACGTGACGGAGCTTACCGGTTCGCTCGCGGACGCGCTTTATAAGCAGCGCGTTCATCACTGAATCTGTGGCGGGCTGGCCCACCCTTTCGGGCAGAACAAATCCCGAGGTTGCCACACCCCTGTCGCTCCCGGGGTTGGAGCGACAGGGTGGGGATTTCCCGTCCTACTTCACAGACCTGGGCGGCACCCCTTCAAGCAGTGAGCAAGATGTGGGGTGGCCCACCTTTCGCTTCGAAAGGTGGGAATAGCGGATATCAAGTTAAACAGATTTCCATCGGCCCGTGAAAGGGATGCATCCAGAGGCGAGATTTCCCCTTCTCCGCAGGGCTCCACCCCCACAGTCCGGCACGCCACGGTTACCGTGCCGGTTCCACGGTATACCGTACGTATGCTGTTGATTCCACATAGCAGGGGGGAGGGGGGATACTCGATTGACAAATTTTGTCACTGCGTCGGCGCGATCAGCTAAGAGCGAACAGCTAACCGCTTACCTATAATGCCTTCGTGTTCCGAACCATCGTCGTCTTATTCATCGTCACAGCGTCCGCTGCAGCGCAACAAAAGACCATGCCTGACTTCTCGCTCGCCACCGCCACGCGTTTTGCCAATCTCGCGCTCGCCTGCGTCCACAAGGAATATCCCAACAAAATCGCCCACGTACTCAACAGCGACGCCGATGTCGCCCCGCCGCGCAAGCTCGCACCCGCTTTCTACGGCTGCTTCGACTGGCACTCCTCGGTCCACGGACACTGGCTGCTGGCGCGCCTCGCCCGCACCTTTCCCGACGCGCCCTTCACGCCCAAAGCAATCGACGCGCTGAAGCAGAGCCTCACTCGCGCCAACCTGGAAGAAGAGGCGCGCTACCTCAATGGCGAGGGCCGCGCCAGCTTCGAGCGCCCTTACGGCCTCGCCTGGCTGCTGCAACTCGGCCAGGAACTGCGCGAGTGGGACCATCCCGCCGCGCGCGAAATGGCCGCGAATCTCCGTCCGCTGGAAGACGCCGCTACCGCGCGCCTGAAGACCTGGCTGCCCAAGCTCTCGCACCCGGTGCGTTCCGGCGAGCACAGCCAGACCGCCTTCGCGCTCGGCCTCGTGCTCGACGCAGCGCGTGCCTCCGGCAACCGCGCATTCGCCGCGCTGGTCGCCCAACACGCCCGCGCGTTTTACTTCGACGACAAGAATTGCCCCATGTCGTACGAGCCTTCCGGCGAAGACTTTCTCTCACCGTGTCTCGCCGAGGCCGACGTCATGCGCCGCGTCCTGCCGCCCAACAACTTCGCGAAATGGCTGCGCACGTTTCTTCCCGATATTCCACGCAACGGTTCCGCTGAATGGCTCAAGCCCGCCGTGGTCACCGATCCCAGCGACCCCAAACTCGCGCACCTCGACGGACTCAATCTCAGCCGCGCCTGGATGCTGGAAGGCATCGCCTCCGGCCTGCCGCCCAACCACCGCCGCCTCGCCTCGTTGCGTGCCGTTGCCGCCGCCCACCGCGCCGCCGGCGTCGCCTCCGTCACCGGCGCGCACTACGAAGGCGGCCACTGGCTCGGCAGCTTCGCCGTCTACCTGGTCACCGCGCGTGGCCTGTCGAATTACCCAACCAAGTGAATCGGGTTGTTGGAGTGCTCTCGCCAGGGTACGCGGAGTGCAGAATGCGTCACAGCCTGCTGTTACGCGCCTCACTGCTCTCCCGGTCTCCCTCTGCTACGCTCTTTGCGATGGCGGAAACGATCCCATCCGACGATGTTGCAGTTTCGCCTGCCGAGCGGGCGGAAGAAGAGCGACTCGCCAGCATCTTCCGGCGGGTTGCGCTCGGTGATACTTCCGTGACCGACGAAGTTTACTGGCTGCAAATGCAGGAAGATTTTCTCACCCGGAAGCGGTGATCTCCGCCTCTTGCGTCCTTCGCGTCCTTTGCGGTTAGGTTTTCGCAGTACACGCAATTCGCATCCCCAACCACTTCTCCCGAATATCCTCCGGTCTCATCCCTTTCGCCCGCAGCGCCCGCAAACTCAGCGCATCCGCTCGCTTGGCCAGCCGCTCGCCTGCTGCATCCACCAGCAGATCGCAATGGTAATACGTCGGCGGCTTCATCCCCAGCGCCTCGCACAGCAGAATCTGCCGCGCCGTGGACTTCAGTAGATCGCACCCGCGCACCACTTCCGTGATTCGCATGGCATCGTCATCCGCCACCACCGCCAACTGGTACGCCGGAACGTCATCACGCCGCCACACCACGAAGTCGCCAAAGTCTCTGCCCGCCGTGTACTGCTGCTCGCCCTGTGCGCCATCGTGGAATGAGATCACGCGTCCATCCGGCACGCGGAACCGCCAGTTCACTCCCGCTGGCTTGTCGACTCGTAGCTTTCGCCCGCGGCACTTGCCGGAATACATTGGCTCGTCGTTTGACTCGTGTGGCGCCTGCGCCGCCTCCGCCAAATCCTTGCGTGAGCACGTACACGGATAAATCCATCCGCCCTCGTACAGCTTCCGCCATGTGTGCAGATACACGTCCCGCCGCTCGCTCTGCGAATACGGCGCGAATGGTCCGCCGGGCCCCTCCTGCCACTCGACGCCGAACCAGCGCAGGTCCTCGATGAACGCCCGCGCGTACTCCGCCTTCGAGCGCTGCGGATCGAGATCTTCGTTGCGCAGCACCAGCACGCCGCCGGCCGCCCGCGCGCGTTCGTAGGCGATCCAGAACGTGCGCGCATGACCCACGTGCAGGTATCCCGTGGGCGACGGCGCCAACCGCCCGCGATATGTCGAAGCCAATGACATATGCACCTATGGTATTTGCCCGCGGTACAATCTTCGGCTCGACGGAGACAAAATGGAATCAGCGGCTCCACTGCCAGGCCAACTGCTCGATTTCCGCGGCAGGATTGTGATTGTGACCGGCGCCGGGAGCGGTATCGGTGCGGGCATCGCCAACCGCTTTGCCGAAGCTGGCGCCGGCGTAGTCGTGAATTATCGCAGCAACGAACGCGGCGCGCGCGATGTGGCACAAGCCATCCAGAGCCGGGGCGGACGCGCCTTGGTGGTCCAGGCCGACGTCAGCCAGTCCGCCGGTGCGGCGGCGCTCGTGGAAGCGGGCCTCGTTGGTTTCGGCGCCTTGGACGTGCTCATCAACAACGCTGGAAGCTATCCGTTTTCTCCGCTGGTGGAGGTGAGCGATATCGAATGGGACCAGGTGGTTGCTTCCAATTTGCGTAGCGTCCACCTGTGCACGCAAGCGGCCGCGCGCGCCATGATCGCGCAGGGCCGCCCGGGAGCCATCGTCAATATCGCTTCCATCGAAGCCGAAAATCCTGCTCCGCACCACAGTCACTACGTCGCGGCCAAAGCCGCGGTCGTCATGTACACGCGCTCAGCGGCGCAAGAACTTGGCCGGCAGGGCATTCGCGTCAACTGCGTGTCGCCGGGACTGATCTGGCGCGAAGGACTCGATCGCGACTGGCCCGAAGGCGTCAACGCGTACCTTCGTGCCGTTCCGCTGGGCCGCCTTGGGTACCCTGATGATGTCGCCGACACCTGCCTGTTCCTCGCCTCGCCTGCGGCCCGATGGATCACCGGCGCGAACCTTGTGTTGGACGGCGGCGTGCTCACCCATCGCGCATATTGAAACGAAGGACCAACGAAGGACCTAAGAGCCAAGAGCTTAAAAGCTATGATCGACCTCAACCAACTCATCCGCCACCTCGGCCTCGAACCCCTGCCGGTCGAAGGCGGCTACTTCCGCCAAACCTGGGTGAGCGACAACCTTGTCTCCATTCCCGGTTACGCGTCACCGCGCCCGGCGGGCACCGCCATCTACTACCTGCTGACCTCCGACCCGGACTCGTTTTCCGCCATGCATCGCCTGGCCAGCGACGAGACCTATCATTTTTATCTGGGTGACCCCGTGGAAATGCTGCTGCTGGACGAGCAGGGCGCAGCGCAACGGATCGTGCTCGGCCCTGACTTGCTCGGCGCCCAGCACGTACAATACATCGTGTCGCGATTGGTATGGCAGGGATCGCGCGTCATCTCCGGCGGGCGTTTTGCGCTCCTCGGAACCACCATGGCTCCCGGCTTCGATCCGCGTGACTTCACCCTTGGCCGTCGCGACCAACTGCTGCGGCAGTTTCCCAGCCAAGCCGCTCTGGTCCGCGCGCTCACCCGAAGCTGATATACCAACTGCCAACTACTTTGTTCCGATCATCAGCCCGCTCGGCCCCGGCATCCGCACCCGCTTGATCTCCCGGAAGCCTGCCGTGCGCATCCAGTCGGTGTACTCCGGCTCACTGTAGCTGGCCCCCGCCTTGGTTCCTACCAACATGTTCAGCGAAAACAACGCCGCGAACTTCGGCGAGGTCTTGTCCGCATCCAGGATGAAATCCTGCACTACGACGCGCCCGTTCGGCGCCAGTGCCTGGTAAATTCGCCGCAGCAACTCGCGGTTTTCCTCGGGCGAGAACATGTGGCAGATCGCCGACAGCAGCACTAGGTCGTAGTCGTTCCCCAGCTCCGCCTGCAGCATGTCGCCCGCACGCGTCGTGATCCGCTCCGCCACTCCCGCCCGGCGCAAGTGCTCCTGCGTGATCGGTAGCACGTCGGGAAGATCCAGAATTTCTCCGCGCAACTCCGGCGCCGCCGTGGCGAACGCAACCGTGTACGCCCCCGAGCCCCCGCCCAGGTCCAGCATGCGTCGCGCGCCGTTCACGCCAGCCGCTTTTACCACCGCCTCAGCCCGCCCGCGCGCATTGTGGTCCATGGCGGCGATGAACGAGCCTGTCCACTCTTCGCTTCGGCCGCGTTCCGCCACCCGCGTCCCGGCGGCCACGGCATCCGTCAGCGTGGACCACCTTCTCCAAAGGTTGACCGTGTGCATCTGGGCCGGGCGCGCATTGTCCGGCGAGCCCGCGGTAAAGAAACGCCGCGACACCGGTGTGTTCTGGAATGTCTCACCCGATTTCTGCAGCAGCTTGAGCGCCACCAGCGCATTGAGCAGCATCTCCGTGGAACGCGCTTCCGCTTTGATCTTGGCCGCTACCTCCGCCGCGATCGCGCCGTTCCCGAGCGCGCTGAACACGTCGAGTTCAATCGCCGTCAGGATGGCGCGGCTGCCCATGAAGCCGCGAATCGTCTCGTTGAGATCGTCGGGCAAACCCCCGGCCGCATCCTTGGCCTTCAGCATTGCGAGGTAATGGTCGCGATGTTCCAGGATTTCCGTCTTCATCGCCTGCGCTTCGGTGCGCGCCAGCCGGGACACCGGCTGCCCGCGGTCGAAGTGCGATGCCACGATCTCCGCCACGTCCGCCGCCTTCAGCTCCGAGTACCACGCGCCCTCGGGATAGGCGATCATCACCGGGCCGTGCTCGCACGTGCCCAGGCACCCCGACGAGGACACCTGCACCTCGTCGCTGAGCCCGCGCGCGCCCAGTTCACGCCGCAGCGCGTCCAGCACCGCGCCCGACCCACTCGCCGCGCAACACGGTACTCCCTCCGGTTTTTCCTGCGTGCACACAAATACGTGGTAACGGAACGGCTCCATCAATCTCCTCCCTCAGGCGCGAAACATTCATTCTGCGCTCACGTTCAACTATGCTCTGTGACGCCGCGCACATCGTGCCGGGCGAGCCAGCATTCGCAGCCTAGGCCGCTCTGTCAGTGGCTCGCGAACGCCCGTGCTGTGATCGCAGGAGGATGGCGTTTCTGCCAATAGCGCGCAGCCGCCGGGAACGATATCATTTCCTCAGATGCCCGAAGCACGTCATCCCATCCTCGTTGTCGACGATGACGTCGCCATGTGCTTCCTCATCGGCCGCATCCTTGTAAAAGAGGGGCACCTCGTGACCGTTTGTGGCAGCGGCGCCGAAGCCCTGAAGCTGCTGCACGACCAGAGATTCGATGTCATGTTGCTCGACATCGGTCTCCCCGACATGAACGGGCTCGATCTGCTTTCCGCTTGGCGCGGGCACAACACTACCAAGGTCATCGTCATAACTTCCGACGACACCGCCGAGACCCTGATCACGGCCATCCGCAATGAAGCTTACCTGTACATCCGCAAGCCTTTCGAACCGGACCAGTTGCGCGACCTGGTGGCCGCCGCGCTGGCGGCGCCCGAGGCGCAGCCCATTAAGGTGATTTCGGCCAAGCCGGAATGGCTGGAGCTCTCCGTGCCCTGCACGCGCGAAGCCGCCGAGCGTATCGACCAGTTCATGCGCCAAGTCAAGATCGAGCTGCCGCAGGAGGAGCGCGAGGGCGTCGCCCAAGCTTTCCGCGAGCTGCTGATGAACGCCGTCGAATGGGGTGGCGGACTCGATCCCAGGCGGCGCGTGCGTATCTCGCTGCTACGCACCAAGCGCATGCTGCAGTACCGCGTCTTCGATCCCGGCCCGGGCTTCCGCCCGGAGGAACTGCAGCATGCGGCCATCAGCAACGCCCCCGGCGACCTGTTCTCGCACGAGACGGTGCGCGTGGAGAAAGGCATGCGGCCGGGCGGGCTGGGACTCATGATGGTGCGCGCTGTCGCCGACGAACTCCTTTATAACGAGAAACATAACGAGGTAATCTTCATCAAGTACTTGGACCAGGCGGCGGGCGACGCCGGAGCGCCCTCGGCCGACAGCGCGGCCAACCTCTAGGCGACAATGTTCCACGTCGAACCTCTGCGGAAGGCTGTGGAAAAACACCGTTTTGCAACACTTCCCAAAAATAAGCTTCAAAGGTCCCATGCCGATTTGGGCATGAATCAGAACGGTTAGGCGCTGACTGGCGGTTCCAGCAGGGGCGCCTCGCGGCCGCGGGCGCTGACCGGCTCGACGGCGACGATGCGCCCGCCCCGGACGAGCAGGGCGTGGTCGAAGTTGTTGACCGTGGGGCAGACGTGTCGTGGAACGATATAAATCGCCTCGCCCACGGCGGGCACGGCTGAGCCCGGCGGCGCCTCGATGGGCAGATGCTCCTCGCTCGGCTGCAGCGGCTTCAGCTCCGGACGTCCAAGAATGGCGCAGTTGGGAATGCCGGCATCGGCGGAGACGGTTTTGTGGCCGGCGTCGCACGTAAAGATCTTCTCGCGTGGGTGGCTGACCACGCGTGACACCACCAGTGCCGCGGGCTGGTATCGGTAATGGTCGGGAAGTTGGGCGGCGCTGGTGGTATCGCCATAGACCACCGTGCCGGGCGAAACGCGGTGAACGAACTCCTTGCTGTGGAATGCGTAATAGGAGAGCGAGCAGGGAAATGCGGGCGTCCCGGCGGTGATCAACTCGCCCACTTCGATGTCCGCTTCGAGAACGGCCGAGGCAATCTGCATCAGGCGATCGTAGCCCTCGTGCGCCTTGCGGCAGCGGAGCTGAAGATCGGCGTCGTGCAGATGGCCGTCGTAGTAGTGCAGGCCGCGGAACGGCAAGCCGGAGTCCCGGACCACGCGCGCCAGCTTGACAATCTCTTCCGCCTGCGCCTGCGGCACCCCGGTGCGGTCCATGCCGGGATTGATGTCTACGAACAAGCCGACGCGGCTGCCTTGCCACCGCCGCACCTGGTCGGCGTTATCCACCAGCGCGGAGACGCACACGTTGGGAAACTGCGCCGCGATGTCGCGCACGCGCTGCGCGTTGGCGCCGACCAGAGGATAGGCGACGAGAACATCGGCGGCGCCGGCGCGGCAGGCGGTGAGAAGCTCCAGCGTGGTGGCGCACTTGAAATTGACGACGCCGCGCTCCACCAGCATCCGCATGATCACGCCGATCTTGGCGGTCTTGACGTGGGGGCGCCAGCGATTAGCATCGCCGCCCAGCATCTCCAGAGTGAAGGCAATGTTGTTCTCCACCGCGTCGAGATAGATGGCGAGCGCTGGGGTGAGGACGCGGTCCAGGCCGGAGAGGGCATAGTCGGGCATGAGGCAATTCTATTTGCGATTGACGGTTTGTGATTCGTGATTTGAGGTAAGAGATAGGGCACATCGGGCTTGTGCTTTGGCCGTTGGCGGACATGCTTGGCGGCAGGCGGCAGGCTTCAGGGCGGGCTGCTTGGAATCACGTTAAGTGCCCTGCCTGAAGCCTGCAGCCTTGCGCCTAAAGCCTCTCTACCGTCCCCTGCTCGCCGGAGGAATGATCCCGTTCATGCGCAGGTACTCGACCATCTGGCCGTAGTGGTCGAAATTGTGGCCGACATTCATTACGGCCAGACCGAGGCGGGAAACCTTGTTGGGACCGAACGGGCTTTGCACCTGTCCGGTCGCGTTGCCCTCGTTGATCGAGCTGTACGCCTTGTGGCAGTAGGCGTACGAGTCCTTCAAGAACTTCACACTGTCCGTCTTCGTCTTCACCGAGGTCGGTCCGCTTTCGCCGCCCGTGTCGACGGGAGGCTTTTCACTCAGAATCGCCGCACAGATCATGTAGTTGGCGGCGGCTACGTGGCGGACCTGCTGGCCGAACGTACGCACGCCCTTGAACTCGCCGTTGGTGGGAGCGAATTCGTACTTGTCTTCCGGCATGGCATCGGCGGCGGGAGCGACCTCGCTTTCCGGATAATTGAGGCCCCGGTCCAGGATCATGGTGATGGTGGGCGGTTGCGATGGTTGTGCCGGCTTGGCCTGCGGTGGCGGAGCGCTCTGTGCTTGCGCGCAGGTGACGAACAACAGGGCGAGAAACGGTAAGCAAAGTAGCTTCTTCATTGTCCCTCTCTCTGGATTGAGTGATTTAGTGATTGGTGATTTAGTGATTTTGAGTTGCTGCGATCTGCTGACATTCGGATTTCGAATTGTCCCAACCCTATCCTCGGCAAATCGCCAAATCACAAATCACCAAATGTGTAGCGTGGTCCCAAGCTCTGCGTACAAACCCTACGTAATCGTTTCGTTCGCGCCGCTGGGCGAGAACGCGAAGCGGTCGGCGCGCAGGCGGAAATGTTGGATGGTCGCGAGTCCGGCCACCAACCCCAGTGCGGCGACCAACATCGCTGCCGGAATGCCCCAGCGCTCGCCCACCGCGCCCCAGGCTGCGCTGCCGGCCGCCATCCCGCCTTGCAGCACGAGCAGATAGATGGACAGCGTGCGTGCCCGCAGCCACGCCGGCGACATGGTTTGCGCCGAGACGTTCAGGCTGGCGACAATCGCGATCCACGCCACCCCTGCCGCGCCCAGCACCGCCGACAGCACGGCGAACATGTGCACGCGCCCGGAGGCGAACGTTGCCAGCGCATACAACACCGTGGCCAGCGCCACCAGCGTATTGACCGGCACAATCCGCCGCAGCGCCGGCAGGGCAATGGCGCCGCCGAGCGCGCCCGCGCCGAAAAATCCGAGCAGCACGCCATAGCCGATGGAGCCGAACGGCCGTGCGATCAGCGGCAGCATGGCGAGCAGTGCGCTGGCAGAGACGCTGAACACCGCCGTCCGCACCAGCACTGCTTTGACCTCGTGCGAGTGGCGGACATACTCGATTCCGGTGCGCATGGCGCGCGTCACGCGCTCGCGCCCCGCCGGCGACTCGTGCGGGCGGCGCTTCCAGCGGTAGAGGAAGAAAATCACTCCGAAGATGGACGCCGCGTTGATCAGGAACGCCGACCCAGTGCCCGCGGCAGCGATGATCACGCCGCCAATCGCCGGTCCCACGGCGCGTCCTACGTTGTATCCCGCGGAGTTGAGCGCAACCGCGGCCGCGAAGTTCTCCTCGGACACGACTTCGGGCGTGATCGCCTGCCATGCCGGATCGTTCATGACCGCGCCGAATCCGATCAGGAAGGTGAGCAGAAGCAGGATCCAGGGCGTGACCAGATGCAGCAGGGTGAGAACGCCGAGCGCAGCGGCGGCCACCACCATCCACGCTTGCATCACCAGCAGCAAGCGGCGCCGGTCGATCATGTCGGCGAGAGCGCCGGCGGGCAGAATCACGAGAAATGCCGGAAGGCTGCTGGCCGCCTGTACCAGGGACACCATCAGCGGAGACAAGGTGAGGCCGGCCATAAGCCAGCCGCTGGCGACGCTCAGAATCCAGCGCCCGGTATAGCAGACCACGGCGGCAATCCACAGCGAGCGGAACAGCGGCTCGTGCAGCGGCGCCCACGCGCTCAGCCCGGCGCGCGGCGGCTTCAGTTGAATGCCGTTCAGCGATTTGCCCAGTTCGGCCATCCTGTCCTGATGCTGATTGCGAAACCGCGTGGGGGGGCGCTGTTTCGAGCGGCAGGCGTCTGATGCTCCCCTCGCCCAGAGGTGACATCCGCCACTACTTTAAACGAGCGCGGCGGCAGACCGCGAGCGGAAAACGAAGTGCCGGGTTGTAAAAAGTTGTAACAAGTCTATCGGTCTATCGCACAACGTTGAAGATTCACTTCTTCCAAACCCGGGCGGATGTGGGACACGAGCCTCGCCAGTAGTAAAGTAACAAGCCATGATCAATGGCACGCACATACTCATTTACAGCAAGGATCCAGCCGCTGATCGCACGTTCTTTCGCGACCTCCTGGGTTTTCGCTTCGTTAATGTCGGCGAGGACTGGCTGATCTTTGCCTTGCCGCCCAGCGAACTCGCAGTACATCCCGGAGAAGGAGACCTCGGGCTGCGCCACGCTGATCGCAACATGCTGGGCGCGGTGGTGTACTTCATGTGCGATAACCTGAAGGAAACCATGAAGTCGCTGCAAGCGAAAAAGGTCGAATGCACGGAAGTCTCGAAAGCGTCGTGGGGCAGCAAGACAACCATCCGGTTGCCCAGCGGAGGCGAGGTTGGTCTCTACCAGCCGACTCACGAGACTGCCATCGGACTTGGAAAACCTTGATTCGGTCTGTCAGTTTCGCGCACAAAGTTGAAGACCCGCATCTGCCTAACCCGGGCAGATGTGGGGCACCAGGCCTTTTACCTGCGTGATAACCGGCTGCGCCAATTAGCGCCGCTTCGAAGTTCGTCTGGATCGATGCCGTAGAATACGCGATGCTGAAAGGGGTGAGGGATGAGCAAGGTACGTGTACTGGTTGGCACACGCAAAGGCGCGTTCGTCCTTTCGTCGGACGCAAAACGTGAGCGGTGGGACGTCAGCGGCCCGCATTTTGCGGGCTGGGAGATGTACCACATCAAAGGTTCGCCCGCCGATCCGAACCGGCTGTATGCCTCGCAATCCAGCGGCTGGTTCGGGCAGGTCATCCAGCGCTCCAACGATGGCGGAAAAACCTGGGAGACGCCCGGCGGCGAAGTGTTACCAAAGCCGGGTGAGATGCCTAAGGTGAGCAACAAGTTCGTCTACAACAGTTCTCCCGAAACCGGCAAGCCGCTCACTACGCACCAGTTTTACGACGGCACGCAGAAACCCTGGGAGTTCAAGCGAGTCTGGCACCTGGAACCGTCGTTGACCGATCCCGATACGGTGTACGCGGGCGTCGAGGATGCCGCCTTGTTCCGCTCCTCCGACGGAGGACAAAGCTGGCACGAACTCGCCGGACTGCGCGGCCACGGCACCGGTCCCCGCTGGCAGCCGGGCGCCGGCGGCATGTGCCTGCACACCATCCTGCTCGATCCCAGCAACCCACTGCGGATCTACATTGCCATCTCGGCGGCGGGCGCTTTCCGCACCGACGATGGCGGCAAGACCTGGAAGCCGATCAACCAGGGACTGAGGTCGCAATACATTCCCGACCCGAAGGCCGAGATCGGCCACTGCGTTCACCGCATCGCCCTGCATCCTTCCCGTCCCAACACGCTTTATATGCAGAAGCACTGGGACGTCATGCGCAGCGACAACGCCGGCGACCTCTGGCATGAGATCAGCGGGAACCTGCCCACCGACTTCGGGTTCGTCATTGACGTGCACGCGCACGAGCCGGAGACCATCTACGTCATCCCAATCAAGAGCGACTCGGAGCACTTCGTTCCGGATGGCAAGCTGCGCGTGTACCGCAGCCGAACCGGCGGAAACGAATGGGAGGCACTCACCAAGGGTCTACCGCAACGCGATTGTTATGTGAACGTGCTGCGCGACGCCATGGCCGTCGATGCGCTCGATAAGTGCGGCATCTACTTCGGGACCACCGGCGGGCAGGTGTACGCCTCCGCCGATTCCGGCGACACTTGGGCGCCCATTGTGCGCGATCTTCCGGCCGTGCTGTCGGTCGAGGTCCAGACGCTGCCATGATCCGCGTCATACTCCCGGCACACCTGCGGACGCTGGCGCACGTTGGCGCAGAGGTTAAGGTGGAAGTACAGGGGCCGGTCACGCAGCGCTCGGTGCTGGACGCACTCGAGGCCTGCTATCCGATGTTGCGCGGAACCATTCGCGACCACGTCACCCAAGAGCGCCGTCCATTCCTGCGCTTCTTCGCCTGCGAGGAGGACTTGTCGCATGAGGCGCCGGACGCTCCGCTGCCCGACGCGGTCGCCTCCGGAGCGGAGCCATTTCTGGTGATTGGCGCCATCGCGGGCGGTTAGCCCAGTGGAGGCGAGGTTGGCCTGTAACAGCCAACGCACGAGACGGCCGTCGGCAAAAGCTCAGGACGATCAGGGGTGCTTTGAGACCTCCAGCAACTCCAACTCGAGAATGAGAAGTGCGTTCGGAGGTATGGGACCTGCACCCTCACTTCGGTAGGCCAAATGAGGGCTGACCCGCAACCGACGCCTGCCGCCGACACGCATGCCCACGACGCCTCTGTCCAATCCGGCAATCACATCACGAGCACCGACCTTGAAGCGCTCTGGACGCCCGTCCTCATATGTGCTGCGAACAACATCGCCGTGGTTGAGCCTGCAGACGAGATGCAGTCTCACTGTGCTACCTCTTATGGCTTCCGTGCCGGAGCCGACGACCATGTCTTCAACTTCCAAACCTGACAATCTGTGACTTGTCTCCATGTGCCCGAACCCCGCGACACAGTCTCCAATTGATAACGACCTTCCCACCAGTAACCTCTAACCTGTCGGCTCTTTCAGCGACCTATTTAAGCAAACGCCAGTGACAGCAGCGTCTTCTGCTCCAGTTCGTGCGCCTTCGCTGAACCCGTTGCCGGGCTCGAACTCGCGGAGCGTTTGACGGAGCGTGCTGGACGGCCCTTCGCCAGCCGACGCAGCCGCGGCATCACGAACCACAGCGCGCCCATGTTTGCCGGCTCTTCCTGCACCCACACTATGTCGCGCGCGCCGGCGTGGCGGTCGAGTTCGGCCTGCAGTGCGGCTTCGGGGAAGGGGTACATCTGTTCCAGAAAGACAATCGCGGTCGAGTTGTCCTTCCGCCGCTTCCGCTCCTCGCGCAGATCGTGCCCGATCTTGCCGCTGCACAGCAGCACTCGCCGGGCGTCTTGGATTTCGCGATCCGGCAAAACGTTCTGGAAATGCGGCGCGGAAAAATCCGCGAGAGGCGACGTGGCGTCCGGATGCCGCAGCATGGATTTGGGCGTGAACACCACCAGCGGCTTGCGCCATGGACGCAGCGCCTGACGCCGGAGTATGTGGAAGTATTGCGCCGCGTTCGAGGGCTGACAGATTTGTATATTGTCGCGCGCTGCCAGTTGCAGGTAACGCTCGATGCGCGCGCTGGAGTGCTCCGGCCCCTGGCCTTCGTAGCCGTGCGGCAACAGCAGCACCAGCCCGGAGAGCAGGTTCCACTTGTCTTCGGCGGCGGCGACGAACTGATCGATGATGACCTGCGCGCCGTTGGCGAAGTCGCCGAACTGCGCCTCCCACAGGGTCAGCGTTTCCGGATAATCGCGGCTGTAGCCGTACTCGAACCCCATGACGCCGGCTTCCGACAGCGTCGAGTTGTAGACCTCAAACCGGGCTTGCTGCGGGGAGATGTGCTGCAGCGGGATGTATTCGTCGCCGTTCTCGGTGTCAATCAATACATCGTGACGCTGGTTGAAGGTTCCGCGGCGGCTGTCCTGGCCGCTCAGACGCACCGGCGTACCCGCCTCCAGCAGCGATGCGAAGGCTAGCGCCTCCGCCATGCCGTAATCCACGGGACGCTTGCCCGCGCCCATCTCGCGCCGCTGCTCGAGCAACTTCTTCAGCTTCGCATGCACATGGAAGCCTTCGGGCGCACTGCCGATCGCCTGCGCGAGCCGGCCCAGTTCCGGCGCGCCGACGCCGGTCTCGACGTCGTACTCTTTCTTGTAGCAGCCGCCTTTGTACTTCGACCAATACTCCGGAAGCTGCGCCAGCCGCGGCTGTTTCGTCGCCGCCGCGCCCTGCTTCTGCGTCTGCGCCAGTTCTTCCTGCACCTGCTTGACCCGTGCGCTCACATCTTTTCCGAGACGCTCGGCATAAATCCGAAACAGCGGCGGATGTTCCTTGATGCGCCGGTACACCAGCGGCTGCGTGATGGTGGGATCGTCCACCTCGCTGTGGCCGTGGCGGCGATAGCCAAGGATGTCCACCACCACGTCGCGATGGAACCTGTAGCGGTACTCGAGCGCGATCTCGGCCACGCGCACCACGGCTTCGGGAGCTTCGCCGTTCACGTGGAACACCGGAATGTTGTTGCGCCTGGCGAGGTCGGAGGCGAAGCGCGCCGACTGTTCCTCCACCGGCTCGGTGGTGAATCCGATCAGGTTGTTGGCAATCACGTGCACGGCGCCCCCGACGCTGTAGCCGGGGATCTCGGCGTAGTTCAGCGTCTCCGCCCAGATGCCCTGTCCGGCAAACGCCGCATCGCCGTGGATCAGCACCGGAAACACTTCATCCATTTCTTTGTCGCCGCGGCGGATCTGCTTGGCACGAGTGCGACCGATAGCGACGGGGTCCACCGCTTCTAGGTGGCTGGGATTGGAGACCAGATGGACGTGCAGCTTGCGGCCGCCGGGCGCGGTGTAATCGCCGGTGGCGCCAATGTGATATTTCACGTCGCCACCGCCGAGCACGCTGCGCGGGTCCACGTCCTCGAAGCGCGAGAAGATGTCCGCCGGCGGCGTACCTACAATGTGCACCATCACGTTGAGGCGTCCGCGATGGCTCATGGCCAGCACCGCCTGCTGCGCCCCGTGTCCGAGGGCGCGCTGCATGACTTCATCGAGAAACGGGAGGAGCGCGGTCACGCCCTCCAACGAAAACCGTTTTGTTCCCAGGTAGCGCGATTGAATTACCTGCTCAAACAGTTCCGCCCGCAACAGCAGGTCGAGAATGCGCTCGCGGTCCACCGCCGGCGCCTCCGACTCCATCCGCTCCTGGATCCAGCGCCGCTGCTCGCGATCGGGGATGTACATGAATTCCGCCCCGATCGTGCCCGCGTGGTAATGCCGCGCTTCGTCCGCGTACAGGCCCTGGATTTCGTCGAGATCGGGAAAGGGTAGCGGCGGCAAGTGCATGCCCAAGGGGTCGAGGTTCGACTGCAAGTATCCCCAGCGGCGGAAGAGGTCGAACACGCGCTCACGCTCGGCATCGCGGCGCTCCCGGTCGGCAGGGAAGGGAGTCGGCTGCTTGGTGGCGGTCATGGTCATCTCAGGCGGCCGCGGCGAAGGCGGCCCAATCGTCTAGTCTAAGCCTTCCGAGGCGTCCAGTCAGCGTACCGTCCTGGTTGCAACGCACCCAAGCTGCTTGCGGCCCGAGATCGCCAGCGCGCAACACTGAAGTTCCCCGCCATTCAGACTGCTCGGTTCGACAACAGCCGCTGCAGGTTAGCGCGGTCGCTCTCATCAAGCGCAATAAAGCGGAACGGCTGACGACGGGCGCTCACCGCGGGCAGTATCTCCGCCACGGCGGCGATTTGTCCCTCTGCGGTATGCAGCGTCAGGTGGACCAGGGTGGAGGCCGGAAGCGTACTGTCCATTTGGGCGGAGCCGCCGGTGTCGGAGATTTCGCAAAGGCGCCCCCGAATCTGCAGTCCCTGGCCATGGGAAAACAATATTGGCATGGACTCACGCACGTGGCAGCGGGGTGCCCGCTTCGACGAGTGTGGCTTAGGGAAGTAAGCCATGCTCGAAAATCTACCCCTGCTGGCCCCGCCGGAGAAGCTGCCGGAAGGCCATGTTAGTTGCCGGAAGGCCATGTCCTTTTACCAACATTCCTCTGCACGCCGGTGCCCTGATGTACACTCCGCTTGCATGCGTGTCCTGGGCATTGATTGTGGTGGCGAGTGCACCGGCTACGGCGTGGTGGAGCAGGATCGCCGCGGCGAGCTGCGCCACCTGGTCTGCGGTGCTATACGCTTGCGTCCGAAGATGCCCTTGCCGGAGCGCCTCAACCTGATCTTCAATCAACTGCGGGCGATCATTGCAACCCAGCGTCCCGATAGCGTCGCCATCGAAGACGTGTTTTATGCGGTGAACGTCAAGTCGGCGCTCAAGCTCGGCCAGGTGCGAGGTGTCGCCATGCTGGCGGCGGCCACCTGCGGCCTCAATGTTGCCGAATATGCGCCGCTGGCCATCAAGTCGGCCGTGGTCGGTTATGGCAAGGCAGACAAATCCCAAGTACAGCAAATGGTTACTCGCTTACTCCGTTTGCCGGCGCTGCCCCAACCTCAGGACGCCTCCGACGCATTGGCCATCGCCATCTGCCATCTGCACACCGCGGCCACCCTCAGCCGCCATGCGATACCAAAGGGCTGACCCGCATCGCGCGCTGCGTCTTAGGCATCGTTCAGCGCAAACCACAGAGGTCACAGAGTAAAAACAATTCCGTCTCCTCTGTGCCCTCCGTGGTTCGGCTGGGTATTCGTCGATTCGCAAATTCTGCAATTCGTCAATTAGACTTACTCACGTGATGGCTGCGCGCACACTGGCCGTATTCGTGGCTCTCGCCGCGCTGAGCGGCGTGATTTTCGCCCAGACGCCCAAGCCCGAGCCGGCCGCGCCGAACCCACCGACGGTTGGCTTCGATTTCGTCCTGCCGGGCAGCGACCCGCCGCACTACTCGATCGCGGTGGAGCCTGACGGCAGGGTGGCCTATCGTTCCGATCAGGCTCCCCCCGCCGACAACGTTCCCGGAGAACCCTACATCGTGAAGTTCACCCTCTCCGAGCCGACGCGCGCTCGCATCTTCGATCTCACCCGCGCGCTCCATTGCTTCCAGGGGGATTTCGAATACCACGGCGGCCGGCTTGCCAACGTGGGCGCCAAAACACTGAAGTGCGCATTCGCCGACCGGGAATCGCACACAACTTACAACTACACCACCAACCAGCAGTTGCAGGAGCTCACCACCATCTTCCAGAACATCTCCAACACCCTGGAGTACGGCCGCCGCCTGGCCTACCTCCATCGCTACGACAAGCTCGGGCTCGAGGCGGAATTGAAATCCATGGAAGAGCAGGTCAAGGAGAGTCGCTTGGGTGAATTGCAGGCGGTCGCGCCTGTGTTGGAGAAGATCTTCAACGACGCCGGCATCTTCAACGTGACCCGCCGCCGCGCCGAGCGCCTGCTGCAGCTGATCAAGTCCGATCCCGCCGCCCGCGCCGCCGCGCCTCCGTAGAGCCGCCATCCCGAGGCGCCGCCCGCAAGAGTGCAAGGTGGCCCGGCTGCGCGCTTTCCGTTTCGACACGCACGCGGGAAACGTGGTTCGGGATTCTCTACTCCTCCACGACTTAGCGCTACAATGCGGGTTAAATAGGGTAGGCGGTTGAATCCGCGGAGACTTATATGTCGAGGTCAAACGTGGTGAGCGCCATTTCTCTGCTACTCGTGCTGGTTGCGGGCTTGCTGATTGCCCCCTCAGCGCGCGCCGACTCGCAAGTTCGCATCGTGCGCCTGAGCTTGGTAGACGGCCCGGTACAGATTGACCGCGCCACCGGCCAGGGGCTCGAAAAAGCCATCATGAACATGCCCATTACCCAGGGCGTGACGATCTCGACTCAAAACGATGGGCGCGCCGAGATCGAATTTGAAGACGGCACGACCATGCGCCTGGCGCCGGAGACCGATGTGATCTTCTCGCAACTCGGTCTGCGCTCCTCGGGCGCGCGCGTCACTGCCGTTGAGGTGACCCAGGGTACGGCCTATTTCAATGTCCGCCACAAGGGCGACGATGAGTTCCGCGTGGCGTTTGCCAACCGCGAAATCAGGCTGGACCGTAACGTGCATTTCCGCCTCGATCTTACCGGCGGCAATCCCGAAATCGCGGTATTCAAGGGCGAGCTGAGCCTGAATGGCCCGCGGGAGCGCGCTAAGGTGAAGAAGAACGAGACCCTCACGCTCGACCTCGCCGACTCCGGCCGCTACGACCTCGCCAAGAACATCGCGACCCTGAGCTACGACGAGTGGGACAACGAGCGCATCGACTACGCCTCGCAGTATGCCTCCAGTTCCTACAACACGCGCTCGCCGTACTATTACGGCGCCAGCGACCTGAACTATTACGGCTCGTGGTCGGACTGGTCCGGCTACGGCATGCTGTGGCGTCCCTTCGGCGTCGGCTTCGGCTGGGACCCGTTCGACAACGGCGCCTGGGCGTGGTATCCGGGCTTTGGCTACACCTGGGTTTCGACCTACCCGTGGGGCTGGACGCCCTACCGTTATGGATCGTGGGTGTTCATTCCCAATTTCGGATGGGGCTGGCGTTCGGGAGGCTGGAATACCTGGTACACGGTGCCGCCGGTTTACAATCCGCCGGTGAACTTTCACGTTCCGCGGCCGCCGCTGCCGGTTGCGGTTGTCGGCGGCAGGGGCGCTATCGGTCCTCATCCGACCGTGGTGGTGGATAACGGTGTGGGCGTGTTTCGCACTCCCAGGCCCGCGCCTCGCGGCGATGGTTTCTCCGGAAGAAAGGGAGCAGGAGCGGCTGAGACCGCTCCGGCCGCCGGACCTGTTCCTGCCGGATTAGCAACCGGTCCTGCGCCGACGCAGGCCATCACTCCTCTTGGCAGCACCAGCGCTGCTCCGGCTACACCGGCCCCCGTTCGCGACCCGCGCTCCCATATGCGGCGCGGCATGGATCAGGATCGGCCAATCGGAACCGGACGCGGTGCTCCGGCGCCGCATGTTGAGCGCAACGCGCCACCCGCTCCTCGGGTTGACCGCGTTGCCCCTCCCGCTCGGGTTGAACGGAGCGCGCCGCCCGCTCCGCGGGTTGAGCGCAGCGCACCGCCCGCTCCCCGTATGGCTCCGGCTCCGCCTCCACCTGCTCCACGTGCGGCGCCGCCTTCCGGCGGCGGTCATTTCGCGGCCAGATCGCCGAAATAAGAATGAACGCCACGGATTCTCGCGGATTGAGAAAAAATCAATCCGTGCTGATCCGTGGCCGCGGTTTTTCCTCTGTGTCCTCTGTGGCTAGTGTTCGCGCGGACTAGGCGCAAACCGCGATCCCGGCGTACCCCACCACCAGGTCACGGTCGCCTGAGACATCGCCCGACGTCCCGTACTTGATCACCTGCGCTTGGTGTGCGCCCAGGCGCTTGGCGGCCGTCAGCATCGCCACCGTCGGGCCGTAGCCGCACATGCTGATGTCCTCGCGCTTGACAACGTCGTATAGCCCGCGCGCATCGAGCTCCAGAATTCTGTCAATCGCCTTGTGGTCTTTGACCCGCGTGATCTCGTCCGACTCGTAGTGGTTCATGTCGCTGGAGGCGATAATCAGCGGCTTCTGCGTTTCGACTGCGATCACCCGCGCCATCGCTTCTCCCAGCTCCTGCAGCACGTCCAGTTGCCCGACTCCCACCGCGATGGGCACGAAGCTGAACTCGCCCACCAGTGCCTGCAGGAACGGCAGTTGCACTTCCAGCGCGTGCTCGGCGCGATGCGCCACCGCATCCTCGCTGAGTTGGGAGAAAGTTTGCTTGAGCGCATCGGCGAGCGCGCGGTCCACCTCAACGTTGCCCAGCGGCGTCACCCACCAGCCCGCGCTCATGATGGCCAACGGCTGTCCTATGCCCGTGTGGTTGGGACATAGGATGATGAACTTCCTGGGCAATTCCAGCCGCGCGTACACCGCGCCCGCGACATGTCCGGAATACATGTAGCCGGCGTGCGGCGCCACGCAGCCGATGGCGCGCAGCTTTTCGCCGGCCGAAGCCGTGTACAAACGGATCTCGTTGAGCAGCTTATCCGGATTATTCGGATAAAACCGTCCCGCTACCGCGGGTTGCCGGACGAGGGTAGACATAGTCTTCGAGGTTATTTCTTAACTCTTGCTTTTGTTTCCTCGACCTCTTTTTTATCGCGTTTGTTGATGACCTTGTATTCATCTAGTGGCTGAATTAGCCCTATTATTTCAATCATCTGTTGAGAGAGCCTGTTAATGGTTTCGAAGGGTACCGTCGAGAGTGTCCCGCTTTTAGTTGGAGGTTGAAGAGCGGCGCTCGGGATCATGTTACGCGACCTCCTGCTTAGTCGCAGCTTTTTCTGTTTCTCCTCTTCCTAGGATTGCTCTCAGTTGCCAGATGTCCTTCCAGCCC
>JAIQFT010000067.1 GCA_020073185.1 Terriglobia bacterium | reverse complement strand
CGTACGCCACCAAAATCCTCCGCCGCAGATCGTCGGAAAAGGCTCGTGCCATCAGCTGTATTCGCAGAGACCGCCAGCACCAGCAGCTTACGTCCAAACACTCATTCGCGGGTATATCTACTCGGGAACCGCTCTAGTGGATAGAGTCCGTTCCTCGCTCTCCATCGCCAGCAGGGCTTCCAGATAGCCGATGTGGCTGCGGTTCTCCTTGACTGCCTGCTCGGTTGATGGAACGAAGTTGGCTGCCGATGACCGGCACACGTGTAAGGCCTTGCAGTACTGTTTCACGCTGGCATGCTCCAGGACGTCGGTAGCCGGCTTCATCGCGCCATCTGCGCTTCCGCCGTTGTCAGCGGCAAGTCGTACTCACTATGACGGGCACGGGACGCTCGTAGCGTTTCCAGCCCAGTTCCCACCTCACAGCCTTCCAGCGGCGGACGCGCCAGTTCGTTGAAGATCGGGAACGGCCATGAGCAGCTATTCTCAGAAACAATCCTGTCCTCAGAACTGATGGGACAGGCAGGTTCCGTCTATGTGAAAAAAGTTGCACACCTGTATGGACCTTAGGTGGAAGAGACGTTGAAAACAAACGGGATGCGGCACTCATTCTTGGGTTATGGATTGCCGATAATGTGGTTAAGCACCGGCTGAGGTCAATTGCCAAGAGTTGGGGTTCACAGAGTGGACTTGGCGGCGACCTCTATCGGATGCGCACATACCGTTCGCGAAATCGAGGAGAACCGACCGCTATGGACTGGGAGACCAAGAGCCATTTTGAGAGTATCGAGAGCGCCCACGAGTTTGTCGACCTGCTGTCCGAGACCGTGGCCGAAGTCAAGAAAGAGATTGATGCCGACATGAAGAAGATGTCGGACGCACAGTCCCAGCGCCGCCAGCAAGCTTTGCAAACGGTCTCCTACAAACTGGAAAAGCTCGCCGTGTATATGAAGAAGAGCCGCCGCATCCTGAACGATCTTCGCACTCTGCGTCGGCTGCTGCGTGGAGGAACGGGGTGCGCGGCGGTCACTCCCAAGCTGCCGGATATGGCGAAAGCTGACATACCTGTGCCGCCGGTTGCGCGCGATGTTGCCGGTGCGAACTGCCCCGAAAACCGGTAGCAAGGCTGCCGCCTGATGTCGGTCATCCGCCGGGTTGGTGCAGAGAAGTTCTAAATCGTCTGCTAAGGCCGACCATTCTTTTCAAGCATATACAGTCCTGTTACCATGCACCGAAAACGGCGCTGTACATGATTCTGTAGATGGCTGCCTGTGACTCGGCTCCTCTTGTGGCAATGAAAGGAATATGGCTACTCCCTCCGAGATGAGCTACCATCCAAACCGCCGGTCCCACGGTGTTCGTTCATCTCCGGCGAACAATAGCTGAGAGGCCGCCCGGATGCAGGTTCGAGCTGCAAGTGCTGCGGTGCTGCTGGCATTGTCGGTGTGCCTGTTGGCACTGGCCCTGACACAAACCGCACTTTGGAAGGGCATCGAACTTCAGAGTTATGACTTCCTGATAGCCATGCGAGGGCCGGCGCCGCCTTCCGACCGGGTTCTCATCGTTGACTTCGACGAGGATTCCGTACTGGCCTTGAAGGCCTTTCCTGTTCCGCGGCCGCTGCTGGCTGAAGTGATCGCCAAGGTCAGCGCCGGAAGTCCGGCTGTGATCGGCTTGGACATCATCCTGGACCGCCCGCGCGATCCCGCTGCCGACCAACACTTGGCTGAGACCATCGCACAGGCAGGCAACGTCATCCTGGTGAGCGAATATGGCTTCGGTGGCCTTTCTCGCAATGAGCCGCTGCCGGCATTCGAGTCGGCTGCTGCCGGCGTTGGCTTCGGTGATCTGCCGCAGGATGACGATGGCATCGTCCGACGGATGCATTTGGTGTTGCGCGAACCGGGTTACGAGCGGCTTGCCTTCCCAGTCGCAGTGGCAACCTATGCCACGGAACAGTCTCTGCGCCCTGGGCGAAGCGGCTTTCTGCGCTTCGGCACAGCCGACATTCCGCTCGCTACCAAGCGCCCCGATTCCGCGCTGATTGATTTTCATGACTCGCTTCCGGCAGAGGTTGTGCCTGTCCAGCGTCTGCTGGCATCGGGGTTCGATCCGCACATCTTCCGGGAGAAAGTCGTGGTGATCGGGCAGAGCAGCGAGATGGGGAAAGACCTGTTCTCTGCGCCGGCGTTCCGTTTTCGAGCTTCGCGCAACGGTCGCAGCCTGCTCTCCGGCGCGGAAATTCACGCCGCGGGCATAGCCAGTCTGCTCGACGGCCGTTTCCCGCACCGCATTGCGGCCCCGCTGCAATGGACGCTCAATTTCCTGCTCGCGGCGGCGCTAATTTTCTTGCTCATTCGGGTGCGATGGTGGCTCGGGTTTGCGGTCTTGCTCGCCACCACGGGCGGTGTTCTTGTCGCAACCGGGTGGCTGTTTTCCCATCAGGAACTCTGGACGCCTTTTGTCACCACCGATACATGCCTGGTATTAGGCCTGCCCGCGGCGTTCTGGTACCGCTATCGGGAAGAGCAGCGGCTCAAGGTTCGCAGCGAAGCCGAGCGACGGCAACTGATGAGCCTGTTTGAAAGGTACGTTTCCGCCGATGTGGCAGCGGAGATATGGAAGCGCAGAGGCGAATTCGTCCTGGCGGGTGAGGAGCGGGTGGCGACGATTCTGTTCTCCGACATTCGCAACTTCACTGCCCTGACGGCCGGCCGGCCCTCCGCCGAAGTGCTGGCATGGCTAAATCGCTATCTCACCGCCATGAGCGACGTAGTCAAGGCGAATGGAGGATTTCTCAACAAGTTCATCGGCGACGGCATCATGGTTGTCTTTGGTGTTCCGTTGAGCCAGGGTGAGAGGGCGGATGCGTGCCGCGCCGTGCAGTGCGCCTTGCAGATGCTGGAGCAAGTGGACGCGTTGAACTCCACCATGGGGACGGAAGAACCCAGGCTGAAGATTGGAGTTGGGATTCATACCGGCATGCTTACTGCCGGGAACGTCGGTTCGCCGGAACGTCTGGAGTACTCCGTAATTGGAGAATCCGTGAACCTCGCTTCCCGCCTTGAGTCACTGACAAAGGAATTCAAGACGGCTATCGTGATGAGTGCGAGCACATGGGAAAGAATCCGCGAGAGCTTTTCCGCCGTTCCCCTCGGCGAAGCAGAGGTGCGAGGTTTCAGTGGGAAAATGATGGTATACGGGGTAAAGATTGAGAGAGCCGTCGGGGTGCCATCATGAAGCGAGTCGGCCTACGATGGCTCATCGCTTTGCTGTTGACCGCCGGCCTGGCGGCGGGGCAAGGGAAGCCGCAGTCCGCACCACCGCCGCAAAAGCCATCTCAGTCCACCGCAAAAGATGCTCCCAAGGCGCCCCCGCGCAAGCGACTGGTGGCGGATCTCTCCGGCTTCGAGATGAGCGATCCCAACCAGACTCGCAAGCAACGCGCGCTGTTGGGTGCTACGCGAGGCGGACCATCGCGCCTGCCCATCTTGCTGGCGCCCGGCTTGGCAAAGTTCTATGGCGCCTCGCTGCTGTTTGCCTGGCAGGACCCTGGCCGCAGCCAGGGCTTCGAGATCGTGTTGCGGGATGACGACGACAAGGAAATCCTGCGCCAGCAAGTCAGCGTAGCGGAGTTCCGCCTGAAGGATGCTTTGCCTCGATTCCAGCCAGGAAAAACTTACCATTGGAGCGTGCGGTCTGTGCCGTCGCTGGTGGAGTCCAGATTCTCGGAAGTAGCCGGTTTCGTGGTTGTTTCCGACTCCGAGCGCGAGCAGATTGAAAAGGAGCTGGCAGCCATCAAGCGAGGGGACACCTACCAAGCAGGAACCGCACGCGCCCGCGTGTTCGTGAACCATCGTCTCTGGTACGACGCGATTGGCGCCTACAGCGATCTGATCCAGCAGTACCCTGACCGCGCCGAACTGTACGAGGAACGGGGAACGGTCTACGCACAGATTGAGGTCACCAAGGCAGAGGCGGACGCGGACTTTGCCCACGCCGATGAACTGCAGGCGAAGAAACCTGAACAGTGATCCACGGCTGGGTAACTGTTTCGAATGTTGCCATCCTTCACTTCCACTCGCCTTGCAGAACGAAGGCAGCCCACAGAAAAGGAGCGCGCCACTTTTCTTGCTTCCACATTTCGATCTGCGCCTCGCGTAACGCTGCCGCGGGCCGCAAGCGCCGCTTCCCCAACATGCCTTCGTAGAAACGCTGCATTTCTTCCGCGGTAGCTTGATCGTTCACGCTCCACAAGCTCACTACCACGCGGGGCGCTCCAGCGTACATGAAACCTCGCGCCAGGCCGATCAAGCCTTCTCCCCGCAGCTCCTTGCCCAGGGCGGTGCTGCAGGCGCTGAGCACGACCAGATCGGCATTGAGCTTTAGATTGAACAGATCGTTCAAGCGTAGAAACCCGTCCTGCGGGGTGCCCGTTTTGTCGAAAAGCGACAACACCAGGCCGGACAATTCCGGATGCGCGTCGTTCACTACTCCATGGGTGGCGAAGTGGACGATCCGGTACCGACCCAGCTCCGGGGAAGTTGCGGCTGATCTGTTCGCCATGAAATCCACCGCAGCAAACCGCGATTGTGGCGAGGTCAGGCGAAGGACGGCTTCCGCTTCTTTGCGACTGAAAGGGAGGCGTTCCAGTCCAATTCCACGCAAGGTCCCGATGGCGAGGGATTCAGCGGAGGCGGTCTCGGGGACCCGCTGCGGTAAAGGTGCCGCTGAGGGCTGGCTTGCATTCTCTGCCGGCGCGACGGTTCTAACGATGCGATCGTCCTCTCGTTCAAAGACGGGATCGGCAAACACCGCAAGTTTCTTGGGGGCGGGGTGGCGGCCGGTAAAATCTCGCCGCAGGAAGGCCAGAGTCGAGGCCGAGGGAACGCTGACAATCTCATGCCGAACGATCAACGGTTCATAAGAGTCCATGCCGGGCGAAGGCAGCGCCGCAAACGGCACGATCTGCAAAGCGCCGTCCCCCACAATGAGAAGACGCTTGTTTCCAATCTGGTCTTGCACTGGCCCTAGAAGTATCTTGCTCAATGCCCAGCCAGTCTTCTGGTAGTCGTCGGGCGCGGAGGGGCGCCGGCCGGTGATGGTTCGATACAAGCGCACCGCCAATGCTTCGACCTCGCCGCGTCCCGCTAGCTCAATGCTGGTCAGTCGCGAGCTGGTGACTGCCCACAGGTAGCTGCGCTGCGCGCCGATCGCGTATTCCAACAGCACAGTATCGGGATCTAGCACTTCCTTCTGTATCGCCGATAGGCCGAGCGGCTGTGGTTGCGAGAGTTCTGCATAACGAGGGCTGTCGGCGCGGACTTGTGCTTCCACCTGCTGATACTCGGTGCGCAGCGCGGCCAGCTCCTTCTGAAGCACAGACGCCCGCTCGCCGTCATCTCCGCCAGCCAGCAGGCGAATTTCCGCGCTTTGCTTGTCTTCCAGGAGTTGCCTAAGGCGAAGCTCGCGCTGCAACAAACCGGCATCCACACCTTGGCGGATGTCTACTCTCGCCTCACTGAGAAGATCGAGCAAGCCGCGCGCCTTCGCGCGCTCATGTGCTTCGAATGCCTTGGCGTCGTAAAGCTGGTCTGGATGCAGTCGGTGTGACTGCATCAGCAGGTCAACATAGAACTCATAGGCGTGCTGTGCGCTTGCGAGATAGGAGGTGCGCAATTCACGGCTGGTAATTCTCGCCCGTTGTGACTCGGTGATGGCCAGCGAAGCTTCGATGTGATGGCGAGCGGAGGTGAGATCGTCCAGGGCTTGTTCGGACTTGGCCATCCAGAAGAGAGCTTGCGATTCTCCGGCCTGATCGTGCACCGCGCGGTAAAGGTCGAGGGCTTCCCGGTAATAGCCAAGGGCGAATTTGGATTGCGACAATTCCGCGTACACGGTACCCACAGCGTTCAGCGCCTGGGCTTTCGTGCGGCGATCGCCCACCGCCTGCCGTATTTCCAGGGCCTGCAGATAGAACTTGAGTGCCTGGTTGGTGTGACCCAGCAGGTCGTGCTCTCCGGCGAGTGCGTGCAAGGCCCGAGCTTCTCCCAGCCGATCGCCTCGCGCCTGGTGGAGTGGAATCTCGCGGGCAAAACATTCGAGCGCCTTCTGATGCTGCCCGAGAGACTGATAGGAAACGCCAAGACGGTACAGCGCCTCGGGATCGACTTCGCTCTCGGCGGCCGGGAGCATCTTGAAAGCATCCTCGGAATAACTCAGTGCCCTGGCGTCGTCTCCGAGAGCAAGATAGACGCTGCTGATACCCGTCAGGGCAGCAGCCTCGAGGCCGCGGTCGTGCAGATCGCGCGCCAGTTTCAGCGCTTGCCGATCGCACTCCAGCGACTTTTCCTGTTCTCCTGCCTCGTAATGAACGATGCCGAGGCGAAGCAGCGCCGTCGCCTCCATGAGGCGATCGCCGAGCGAGCGAAACACGTTCACCGCTGTGATGAGGTCGGCGAGCGCTTGCTGCATCTCGCCCCACGATTCGCGAAGCAGGCTGCGGCCGATGAGGGCTGTGCCTTCCTTGGGCTGGTCTCCGACCGCATGCAGAGCGGGGATCGCCTGATCGTAATAGTCGCGGGCGTGCGCCTCGTCAGCCACGGCCGCGTACGCTTCCGCCAGGTTGAAGAGGGTGCGGGCTCCCCAGGGACGATCACCCAGATCTCGGTACAGCGGGAGCGCCTGCAGGTAGTAAGGGATTGCGGCCTGCCTCTGATTCAGCAAATCGTTGAGGATTCCCAGCAGGTAAAGAGTACTGGCCTGGTTTCTGCGATCGCCGAGCGCGCGCCAGAGGGGAAGCGCCGGGCCGAAGTAGTCCAACGCTTGCTGCTTTTCACCGGAGGCAAACGAGACACGGCCGAGTCCCATGAGCGCCGAGACTTCGCACTGGCTGTTTTTCAACGCGCGGCAAAGCGGCAGCGCCTGCCGATAGGTTTCCTGTGCCGGCTTGACCTCCTGGTTCGATTCGTAAGCACTTCCAAGGATAATCAGGACACCGGCTTCACCGGCGGGATTTCCCCGGCCTCGAATCAGATCTAATGCCTGGCGCAGGTATTCTATTGCGCGCGCTTTTTCACCTAGAGTGAGAGAGGCGGAGCCCAGGCCGGTCAGCAACTCAGCTTGCTTGCCTCGGTCCCCCAGTTGCTTGTACAAAGCGAGCGATTCCTCGCCCTTGACGATGGCCTGGCGTATGGATTCCTGCGACTTCTGCGCGTACAGCTGCATCGCCTGGGCATAGGCTTGATCCGCAGCGACACGGGTGTCCTGTTCCGACTGGGAAATCGGCGCCGCACTGGACTGAAGCAATACCGTAGACGGCGCTGCAGCGAGGATTGCACCCAGAATGGCAGCGAACAGAATGCAGAGGACCATCTCCATTACGCAGGATGCTTTCGAGTTTCGCCAGCTCATAGGATTCTTCGGGATTGAGCGCCTCCCCGACAGAGAATGCGCAGCCCGTCACCAATATGCCTTCGGCGGGTCGTCACGCGTCGTCAAAACGGTCGCGATGACCGATCATAACTCTTTTGCTACTCTGGCCGACGAATCGGTTGACAGCTCCCGTGGGTTTCTGGGACTATTTAACTGCTCCTGAACAGCTGTGGGGGGAGTTTCGTTTCCTTGCGTTCGACTCATAACATCGATCATTCTGTTTACTAGAGGTAACTCCTTCCGGGCGCACGGTCCGAAGCGGATCGCATTTGGGGAAATAACTGTCTTTCGTCTTGCGTCTGCCATCATTGGTACAGTTTGGGGCTCGCCGGGGTATCGCGTGGGAAAGCTGGGAAAATACGAACTGCTGGGGGAGCTTGGTCGGGGCGCCTTCGGGATCGTGTACCGTGCACGGGATCCCATGATCAGCCGAATGGTGGCGCTGAAAACGATGACGACCAGCGTGGCCGATAACCCTGCTCTTTTGCAGCGTTTCTATCGTGAGGCACAGTCGGCCGGGTCGTTGCAACATCCCAACATCGTCACCATCTTCGACATGGGGGATGAAGATGGCACTCCTTATATCGCGATGGAATTGGTGGACGGGCAGAACCTGGACGCGGTGATCGTCAGCCGTGTTCCGGTTGCCCTGTCGCTGAAGCTGGTCTACGCCGTTCAGGCGTGCCGGGCGTTCGACTACGCCCACAAGCGCGGCATCATCCACCGCGACATCAAGCCGGGCAATGTGATGGTCAATAAAGAAGGGACCGTCAAGGTGGTGGATTTCGGGATCGCCCGCGTGCTGGAAAGCTCCAAGACGCAGACCGGCATGTTGATTGGCACGTTTTCCTATATGGCGCCCGAGCTATTTCACGGCGAGCACGCCAACGAGCGATCGGACATCTGGTCGTTTGGGGTGCTGCTGTACGAGCTGATAGCGTCGCGGCGTCCTTTTTGCGAAGGGTCTCCCGCCGCGCTGATGCAGAGCATCTGCCATCACGAACATCCTCCGCTTCGCCAGGTGGCGCCGAATTGTCCCGAGGATCTCGAGGCGGTTGTGCACAAGACCTTGCGGAAATCAGGGGCAGAGCGATACCAGTCGATGGAAGATCTGCTCATCGATCTGGACCCGATCCGTAGACGGCTTCAGGCGGACACCGTGGCCGAGATGCTGGCGCAGAGCCGGCAACTCATCGAACAACAGGAATTCGAGCAGGCACGCGACCTGGTGCGCCAGGCCCTGTTGGTGGACCCGGTCAACCCGCAGCTCCGATCGCTCTGCGAGAGGGTCAATGTAGAGCTCCGACGCATCGCGGTCCGTCCGCAGGTGCTGGAGCGGGTCGCGAAGGCACGCGAGCTTCTCGAGGAGGGAAAGCTTCAAGAGGCCAGTGCCGAAGCCGGCAATGCCCTGGGGCTGGATTCTTCCTTCGAAGCCGCACAGGAACTCCAGCGCAAGGTGCAATCCGAGATTCGCCGCGCCCAAATGGTGAACGAGTGGCTGGAGGAGCTGAAACAAAGTCTCGCGGAGGGGTTGCCGGACCAGGCTGAGGCAATGCTGGCCCAAGTGGAGGAAGCCGATCCTTCGAACCGCGAGCTGCCAGGTTTAAGAAAGCAGGTTGTGGACGAAAAAGAACGGCGGCAGAGGCAAGCGCGGCTGTTCGACGGCATGCAGCGAGCGCGCGTCTACTGGACGCAGCAGCAGTACCGGGAGTGCATCGATCTGCTCACCGAGCTGCAGACGGAATTTGCCGGCGAGGAAGAGATCGAGAGACTGCTGGAGACGGCGCGTGAGGAACAAGCCGAGCAAAACAGGCACGAGAGGCTGACCCGGGGACGCAACCTGCTCGCGCTGCGGCAGTACGAGGAATGCTTCGCGGTATTGACGAAGCTTCAGGCGGAGTTTCCCGACGACGACGAAATCGGGAGGTTGTTGGACACGGCCCGCGCCGACCAAGTCAATCAGCAGAGGGAGCAGAGGTTGGCGGAGGCACGGAAGTTGCTGGCCGCTCAGCAGTACGATCAATGCATCGCGGTCCTGGGGTCGCTCCAGGAGCAGTTTGTTGACGACGACGAGATCAGCCGGCTGCTGGCGGCTGCCCGCGCAGATCAGGCCGAGCACGACAGGAAGCAGAAAGTGGCTGCCGCGAGGAGCTTTTTTGCGGCGCAGCGATTTGCCGACGCGCTGGCGGTCCTGGACACCATGCTGGCAGCCGATCCCAAGGACTCGGCGGTCTTGAAGTTGCGCGCGCTGGTGCAGCGCGAACAGCAAAAGCAGACCTCGTCCGAGATCCTGCAACGCGAATGGGAAGTTTTGAAGAAGCTCATCGGCGAAAAGGCATACCCCGACGTGGTCACCCGGGCCGAAACCCTTCTGTCCCAGTTCCCGGGGGATGCCAACTTGATGCGGCTCGTCGAGTTTGCCCGGAAACAGCAGGCGCAAATAGAAAATGAGTTGCGCTTTCGGGCCGCACTGGCTGAGGTGCAGGCGCACCTGGACGCCAATCGGTTTCCGGACGCCGTAACTGCTGCTCGCGACGCGCTCGAAGTCTTCCCGGGAAATGCCCAACTCAGCGCTCTACTGGAACAAGCGCAGTCCGGCGAAAAGAAGGAAATCGTTCGAAAGCTGATTGAGCGGCGCATCCGCGAGATCAAGGTCAAGATCAACCGCGGCGATCTTAGCGAAGCCAAAGCCATGGCGCGGGAGGCGCTGACCACGCTGGGGCCGGATACGGACGTAAATCAGTTGCTGGCGTCGGCCGAGGTTGAGTACGAAGCCCGCGAAAAAAAGAAGAAGCAAGAACAGCAGTTGGAAAGCATAAGGAGCCTGATTCACAGCGGCAAGAACGACGAAGCGGCGACCCTGCTGGACGAAGTCATGAAGGGCGGCGATTTCCACGTCCTCGATCCTCGTCTTTACCAAGTCGCGGATGAGATCGAGGCCGCCCGGAAGGCGGCCGCCACCCCAACCTTGTCGACGGTCGAAGCAGAAGCGGCAGGCAGAGCCAGGGAATACGCCGTCCTCGAGGGTCGGCCCTTGCCCGTCGATGTCAATGCTTCGACCGCAGCCGTTCCGCAGCCTACGCAACCACCTCCGGCGCCCGCGGCAACGGCTTCAATCCTCGTCAGCCAGGATGACACTTTGCGGGCCGTCGAGAAGCAGCTCGCTACCTTCATAGGACCGGTAGCAAGGATCCATGTCAGGAAGGCTGCCTCACAGGCGAGAAATACCGAAGAGCTGTATTCGCTTCTGTCCGAAAATCTGGAACGAGAAGCTGACCGGAGGGTGTTTCTTGCCAAGCGAGTTGAAGTGAGCCGCAATCAGGTGCAGAGCCAATCACCCGCAAGACCCGCCCCGGCCAGCGCAGCCGCAGCACCCAAAACGCCAGCCGCTCGGACTGAGCTTACGCGCGAGGCCATCGACCGCGCCGCCGCAATGCTGGCGCGTTACGTTGGCCCGATCTCGGGTGTTTTGGCAAAAAGGGCAGCGCAGCGCGCCAGCAGCCCGGATGCACTTTACCTGCTCCTCGCCGAACATGTAGAGACCAAGGCCGATCGTGCGCGCTTCCTGCGCGACGCCGGCTTGCCCGACCAGGAGTAGCCGGGGCCCCCCCGCCCTCCCCGTGTCGGGCGGTTACGGCGTCTCCAACATTTTCAGTGCCTCGGCCATGCTCTTACGCATGCGGCCGAACGATTGCGTCAACTTCGCGATCTCATCGTTGCCGGACAACTGCAACTTAGGCGCATCCATGTTGCCCAAGCTTACTTCATCGGCGATCTCGGACAAGCGCTGCACCGGACGCGTCACCACCAGGAAGAGGGTGGCGTTGAGCGCCAGGAAGATCACCGCAAAAACCGCCGCCAACGAGATCATGAATCCGGTGAAGGCAACCTTTGCCCGCTGGATGGGCAATTGCATGGGCGCCGATACGATCTGCGCGGTTATGATGTCATTCAGTTTCCAGCCGAAGCCATTGGCGCTGCCATAGCGTGCGATCAAGGTCGCAGGTGCTGACTCGGGCGTGCTGTGACAGGACAGGCATCTCGGATCCGCGATCTTCAAGGGACGCGCCATGTAAAGCATCTTGCCGTTCGGCGTATCGCGTTCGCCGACCAATTCCTTCTGGTCAGGCGACTCGCGGAAGTGGCGGACGATGTCGGCCTCCCAGTCGGTCGCCCGGTTGACCGGATTGGTCGGATTCAGAGTTGCCTCTTTGTACTCGTAGTCGGGAAACGTCTTGCGCAGCTGACTGAAGTACTGGTTGGCCGAGTATGCGGGCACGGATTGCGGCAGGAACGAATACTTGAGCTGCGTTTCCAGCAGTGGCTTGATCTGGCTAGCGGTGTAGGAACGCACCGCCAGCGCGGCTTCCATCATAATGCGCGCGTTTTCCACGATTTCCTGTTTGGCGTTGCGCTGCAGCAGCCTGTCGCTGAAGTACCCGGCCACCACGAAGCCGAAGGCGAAAACGAGCAGCAGGACGAGGTTGAACTTCACAATCAGTTTCATGTTTATTCCCTACCATGTCGCGAATCGGGAGTAGCAGCCGGCGGCGCGGCTTTCGGCTGGTACTTCTCGGGGTGCAGAATACGGTCCCACTCGGGATGTTCGTTGAGGTGAGCTTCGACACCCTTGCGGAATTCAGGGTCGCTCAGGCGCGGCTGGAAGCGCTCGACGAACCCTCTACGCCAAGCATGTGCCATCGTAAGCCAGGGCTGGATTTCGGGATACGTGACTTCATGGTCTCGCCGAGGCTCCGTCGGACGCTTGCCGGCAAAATGGGGCAGGCGCGAAGGCAACGTATCTCGAAAAGCGCGTGGTAGCGCATCCACAAAGCCCGGGTCGAGGCGGGAGGCAGAGTTGACAGTTCTGCCTGGACGGCGCGAGAAGAACTGTCCGGCCTTCGCAGCGGACGACTGTCCCAAGTTGCCGTCCCGGTTCACCATGCCGATCGCGACTGATCCGGATTCCACGAAGATTTCGGTGGCTGCCGCGGCGTGGAGCAAAACCGAACCGCCACGGGAAGTAGCTGCGAGCAGCGGGGTCGAGTAGCGGCAAGCGCCGGCATTGGGGTCAGACTCGCCTTTTAGCCATCCGCTGAGCAATACCAGTTCCGTCTCGGCGGGTTCGCCTTCCGACTTGACGAGAGAGCGGCCTGCACGGTGGCTGAACAAGAATAGGCGGCTGGACGGGCCCAGCGCCACGATTGGGCCTCCAGTAAACTCCAATTGTGCAAAACCGGGATCAGCGCTTTCAATGATGTCGCCCTGGCGGATTGGCATGCCTTCCCCTCCCCGCAGGACGGTCGTGCCTCGGATCACCCGCAGCGCACCTTCGACCAGAGTGACCATGCCTGCGTCCTGCGTTTGGGCGGAAAGCGGGTACAACAGAAGCAACACCAAGGATAGGAGCGCAGAATTCATTTTCACCCGAAGTGGCAGCCGCAACCGCAAAACCTGAAACCAACACGTCGCCTCAGACCGAAAGCAAGGATTGATTTTAGGAATGCGTGCTCGTAGACGTGCGCAGAATTCTTCACGGGGGGCTTGGTCGTGTCAAGGGTAATTTGGACTCCGGGGTATTCGATGCCGGCAAAATGCAGGATGTTTACTCTGGCAACCTGCTGGTCACAGTCGCTTGACGCTCCCGACAGGCGGGGGCCATAATCGGCATCGCCGTCGCCCTGCTCAGTGCGGCGAGGCGACAGCAAGTTGCCGCCTTCCGCCACGCAGACTGATCGAACGGCTCGATTTCTCGTAACCTCCGCATCTTGAAAGGATGAGGTTTGCGAACTAGGCTCGCATACGCTGCTAATGCTGCGCCAGTGTGTCGTCGATGAATTCATGCGAATTGTAACCTGCTATCGCGGTAACGAAAAAACGTGGGACACCCTGGAACCGGAGGTAGTGTTCGGACGAACCGACGAAAAGTCGGCAGCCGTCCTTGACCTGTTTCCCGACAAAAAGGTCTCCCGGGCGCACGGTCGAATCTGGGATGCGGGCGGCCTCTACTGGATCGAAGACCTCAACAGCAAGTGGGGCACTCGCCTCAATGGTGTCGAGATCAAAGGCCGGGGAAAACAGCAGGTCCGGATCGGCGACCTGATCGTGGTCGGCGATACGACGCTTCGCCTGGAACCAACCCGGCTGCCGGAAGGTCCCAAGCAAACCAAATACCTGGAACACGGAACGATGCTTGTCCCGGAACCCCGGGAGCCCGATGCGTCGGTGGCGATCGCCGGTGATGTGAGCGCGTCGCTGCAAGATGCGGTACCGGTAAGGGTCGTCGGCGAGGAAGCCGCGCGGCGGCTGCGTGTGATTTGTGACCTTCCCGTGCAATTGGCGGAAAAAGCGGACCGGGAGTCTCTGCTCCGCGTCATTGTCGACCGCCTGGTCGAGGTGCTGCCCAATGCGGAGAGCGTAGGGCTGGTGTTGCGCGATCCCAGGACTGACGCGTTGTTGCTCAAGGCGTATCACTCTGACGGCCTGTGTTCGGTCAGTGAGACGTTGGCGCGCCGGGCGGTGAAGAGCCGCAAGGCATTCATCTGGACACGGAGTGTCGCGGGCGATCTCAGCGGCACGCT
The DNA here is from genome assembly GCA_020073185.1 of Terriglobia bacterium. Lineage (NCBI taxonomy): Bacteria > Pseudomonadati > Acidobacteriota > Terriglobia > Terriglobia bacterium. Next base: position 7,145 of record JAIQFT010000067.1, on the reverse strand, counting down.
CCTGGCGGGCCCAATCGCAGTGGGGATGTACGCTCCGCTTCTTTGGCAGGACGAGGCGCTGGGAGTGATCTGTGCGGATAGTCACGAAGCGGACGCGGCATTTACGGAGGACGATCTTCGCTTGATGGTGATGGTGGCACAATACGCTGCCATGACCGTGGCCAACCACGACTTGCAGGAAAAACTTCTCCGCGAATCCGCGGTCAAAGCCAATCTGTTGCGCCAATTTTCGCCCGCCGTTGCCGACCGGCTGCTCGCGCATCGCGGCCAGTTACAACTGGGGGGCGAACGCCGCGCCGTGACACTGCTTTGCTCCGATATCCGTGGTTTCACCAAAATGTCGTCCCAGATGCCGCCGGACGAAATCCTGGGGATACTGAATACGTACTTCGGCTACCTTGTACCCGTGATCTTCGCCAACCATGGGATGATTGACAAGTACATGGGAGACGGAATCCTGGCCGTGTTTGGAAGCCCGGAGCCGGATCCGGCGCATCATGAACACGCGGTAAGAGCCGCCCTGGAGATGCAGGCCGCGGTGGCGTGGTTGAATGCCGCCCGCAGCGCTCGGGGCGCGCCGATCTGGCAGGTCGGCATCGGCATCCACTGCGGAGAAGTGGTCCAGGGATTTCTTGGTACATCCGAGCGAATGGAATTTACCGTCATTGGAGACGCGGTAAACCGGGCCGCGCGTTATACCGATGCCGCCATGGCGGAGCAGGTTCTGATCAGCCCCGAGGTGCATGAGCGCGTCTGGCGGCTGGTGGAGGCGGAAGCGACCACTATTACCACTAAACACGAAGGCGAAATGCGCGCCTATCGCGTGCTTGGTCTGAAGGCCGGACGACTCGAACAAAGTGGCGCCAGTTCAGCGACCCGAGACTGATCGCCACAATCCAAGCGTCCAGATCCCCGTTGCCGGCGGCCACCGGCAACGGGGTGCCCCACTTCCAAACAGGACGGAGCCGAGCATTCCCAGTGTCGCCTCGAGGGCGAGGCGGACGCACGTCTCTGCCAAGATCGGCTACGCAGGAATTCCATGGGTCGCCCGGGATTGTGGCGTGGGCAGCGGATTGCGCCAGCGATGGGAGTCTTCCAGCAGCGCGTTGGCCTCCACCGGCCCCCACGTACCAGCGCTGTAGTTGGGGAAGGCAGGCGGAGATTCGTGCTGCCACTGCTGCAGGATGGGAGTCATCAGGGCCCAGGCCAGTTCGACACCTTCGCTGCGCGCGAACAAGGTCGCATCGCCCAACATGCTGTCCAGCAGCAGCCGTTCGTACGCGCTGTAGGAGGCCATGCCAAACGAAGTGGCGTAGCGAAAATCCATGTCAACCGGACGTACATCCATGCCCGGCCCGGGCGTTTTGGCAGCAAACTCCAGGGAAATTCCTTCGTCCGGCTGAATGCGAATGGAGAGCAGATTGGGCGCCGCCTGATCGCATAGTGTGCCTGCGAACAAGGCGAGCGGCGGCTGCTTGAATTGGACAGCGATTTCCGTCCAGTGCTTGGGCAGGCGTTTACCGGCGCGCAAGTAGAAAGGGACCCCGGCCCAGCGCCAGTTGTCAAGGTGCAGCTTCAGCGCGGCGAAAGTCTCGGTACCGGACTGTGGATTGACGCCAGGCTCTTGCCGGTAGCCGAGCACTCGTTCCCCGTTGATCAGACCCGGTCCATACTGCCCACCCACCGCAAGCCGCTCCACGCCTGCGCCGACGAGCGGCCTGATGGAACGCAGCACCTTGACTTTTTCCGCTCGCACCGACTCGGAGTCGAAAGCCCCCGGGGGTTCCATAGCCGTCAGGGTCAACAGTTGTATGAGGTGGTTCTGTACCATGTCGCGTAGCGCGCCTGCTTCCTCGTAGTAGGTTGCGCGGTTCTCAACTCCGACGGTCTCCGCGGCCGTGATCTGCACCTGGTCCACGTAGCCCCGGTTCCAGATAGGTTCGAAGATGCCGTTGGCGAATCGGAACACCAGCAGGTTCTGGACAGTCTCCTTCCCCAGGTAATGATCGATGCGATAAACCTGCTCCTCCGAAAAAACAGCGTGCAAGGCCTGATTGAGCTGGCGGGCCGATTGCAAGTCGTGGCCGAAAGGCTTTTCCACGATGATGCGCGTCCACCCGGCCGATTTCGACAACCCCGCGGCCTGCAGGTGATGGGCGATGCCGGGCATCAGGCTGGGAGACACTGCCAGATAAAACATTCGATTGCCGTGCACGCCGCAGTCGCGATCGAGTTCTGCCAGCCGCGTGGCGATCCTCTGGTACGAGTTCGCATCGTCGGATGCTCCTTGAACATAGAACAGGCGCTGCTCGAAGCGACGCCAGACTCCGACATCCACCGCACCACCGAACTGCTCGACAGCAATCCGCATCTCCGCTCGGAAGGCGTCATCGCTCATGCCGCGGCGCGAGTTGCCCACAACGCAGAAGCACGGTGGCAGCAATCGTTCGCGCGCGAGCTGGTACAGGGCTGGCATGAGCTTGCGGCGGGTCAGGTCGCCGGAAGCGCCAAAAATCACCATGGCACACGCGTCAGGGATGCTCTCTACCCGGCGCGGCAGCGGGGCAGCGGTTGGCTCAGCCGTAGCAGTCATGCAGACTCTCTCCTGATCTCGCGGCGCCTCGCGGCATGGCCGACGAATTAGGTGGCGCTGCACGGCCGCGAACGGCCCGCTCTCGCGCGTACGTAGCCGCCGCAAAAAGGCGAGCGCGAACACCGGCGCGGAGACATTATGATCGATGGCTTCCGCGGCGGTCCAGCCGTGCGGCTGAATTTAGATGTCTAAGGTCCAGCACCAACGCATCACATGGATGTAATGCGCACACAGATGAGACTGGCAGGCAAAGTCGCGTTGGTTACCGGAGGTGACCAGGGGATCGGTCGGGCCATCGTCCTGCGGCTGGCGCAAGAAGGCGCGGATGTAGGGTTCAGTTTCCACTCCCATCAGCAGCAGGCGGGGGAAGTCTTGTCCTGCGTGGAGGCGCTTGGCCGGAAAGGGTTCGTGTCGCAGACCGATGTTGGCGATGTGCAACAGGCGCGGGCGCTGGTTCAGGGCGTCGTGGAGCACTTCGGCCAACTCGACATTCTGGTTAACAATGCCGGATTGGAGAAACGTGCGCCCTTCTGGGAAGTGGATGAAGCTGATTACGATGCGGTGCTCGCGGTCAATCTCAAAGGGGCATTCTTCACCACGCAGGCCGTGGTCCGCCACTTGATACAGACAAGTCGTCCGGGAAAAATCATTAATCTCAGTTCCGTGCACGAGGAACTGCCCTTCCCTAATTTCGCTCCCTATTGTTTGAGCAAGGGCGGAGTGAAGATGCTCACACGAGACTTGGCAGTGGAACTGGCGCCCTTTCACATTACGGTTAACTCCATCGCGCCCGGAGCGATCGCAACCGCCATCAACACCGGTCTGCTGCGGGACAGCGAAAAGCTTTCCGCCTTACTCAAGAACATCCCCCTTGGCCGGATGGGTACTCCGGAAGACGTGGCCGCCGCGGTGACGTTTCTGGCGTCGGCCGAATCCGATTACATCACCGGCGCCACCGTCTTTGTGGATGGCGGACTAACGCGCAACTACCACGAGCAGTAAACCAGTACGCAAGCACGGCGAGTACAGAATGAGCAATGGCTTCCAGAAATCTCTGGCGTTCGGGGCCCCAGGTATGAGCCCGCGCTGGACGTCGAGCACGAAAGACGGGGTGGGGACTGCGTATTCGGCTTCGAGCTGCGTGTGGTTCACGATATCCCATGGCATCCTGAACGAGGTCTACTATCCTACGATCGACCGCCCGCAAATCCGCGACATGCAGTTCTTGATCACCGATGGCCAGACCTTCTTTCACGAAGAACGCCGTCATCTGAAAACGGAGGTCGAGGAGTTGGACCGCTGGTCGCTGGGATACCGGATCGTCAACAGCGATCCCCAAGGACGATATCGCCTCATCAAGCAGGTCATCGCCGATCCGCATCAACCGTGCGTCCTTATCCATACCGAGCTCGAGGGAGACGCGGAACTGCTGGACCGGCTCCAAGTCTTCGCGCTCGTCGCACCCCACCTGGAAGTCGGCGGCTGGGGCAATTCCATCCGACGGATCGAAGTCTTGGGGCGCAGCGTCCTGCTGGCGTGGAAGGCGCGGACCTGTTTGGCGATGAGCGCCGATGTTGGTTTTGCGAAGACTTCGTGTGGCTATGTTGGAGCCAGCGACGGCTGGCAGGACCTCAACGACAACCTGCGGATGGACTGGGAATTCGAGCGAGCCGACAACGGCAACGTCGCCGGGATGGGAGAGTTGAGTCTTTCCGATAAAGAGGATTTCACGGTTGCGCTTGCTCTTGGAGATAGCCCGCATGCCGCAATTGCGACCCTGGTGCAATCCTTGGCAATTCCTTTCATTCAACACCAGGAAAGGTTCGGGGTACAGTGGCGCCGGGTTGCAGAATTCGAGGACCTGGAGCGCTTCGTCACTGACGGCGGGCTCCTCTATCGGACCAGCCGGCAGCTGCTCCTGGCGCACGAGGATAAGACGTTTGCCGGCGCGCTGATCGCATCCGCCAGCATTCCGTGGGGTGACTGCAAAGGCGATGAGGATCTAGGCGGCTACCACCTTGTCTGGACCCGCGATGCGGTGCAGTCAGCATCCGCGCTGCTGGCCAGTGGCCGCAAGGAGACCGCGCGCCGCGCCCTGGTCTACCTGGCGTGCTCGCAGGCTCCCGATGGTGGCTTTCCGCAGAACTTCTGGATTGATGGCACCCCCTACTGGCAAGGCATCCAGCTTGATGAAGTGGCTTTCCCAGTGATGCTCGCCTGGCGGTTGTGGAAGGCAGACGGACTGGCCGACTTCGACCCTTATCCCATGGTACTGCGGGCCGCGCGGTTCCTGGTGCAACAAAGCCCGGTCACACAGCAGGACCGTTGGGAGGAGAACAGCGGCTATTCGCCCTCGACCTTGGCCGCCATTATTGCCGCGCTCATTTGTGCTGCCGACTTCGCGCGATCACAGCAACAAGAAAGCACGGCAGTCTTTCTGGAACAGTATGCAGACTTTCTTGAAACCCACATCGAGCAATGGACGGTCACCACCGAAGGAAGCCTGGTCCCGAGCATCCGGCGCCATTACATCCGCATTCATCCCTCCTCGTGCGACAGCGGCCTTCCCGACGAAGATCCCAACACCGGCATGCTGCTGATCGCCAATCGTCTCCCCGGAACTCAGTTCAGATTCGCCGCCAAAGACATTGTGGATGCCGGATTTCTTGAACTGGTTCGATATGGCATCCGCAAGCCCGGAGATACCCTGATCGAGGATTCGCTGCAGGTTGTGGATGCCGTGCTGAAGGTTGAAACGCCATGCGGGCCCTGCTGGCGACGCTATAACTACGATGGCTACGGCCAGCGTCCTGACGGTGGGCCTTTTAGAGGGTGGGGCCAGGGGCGGGCTTGGCCGCTTCTGACCGGCGAACGGGGCCACTATGAGTTGGCGGCGGGTCGTGATCCGAAGCAGTTCACGGCAGCTTTGGAACGGTTGGCTTCCGGTGCAGGCATGCTTCCCGAACAAGTCTGGGATGAGCGCGACCGGCCCGAGCGCAGATTGTACTTGGGGAAGCCGACTGGTTCCGCAATGCCGTTGATGTGGGCCCACGCTGAATACTTGAAGCTGCTGCGCTCAGTGGCGGATGGGCAGGTCTTTGATCTTATCGAGCCGGTGGCTGCGCGCTATCTGCGCACGCAATCGCGGGCGGCATGGCAGGTCTGGAAACCTGACCGGCGAGTGCCAAGCGTCAGCGCGGACAGCACGCTTAGGATCTTGGCGTTTTCGCCCTTTCGTCTGCACTGGTCGCGCGACGGATGGCAAACTGTCAGCGACACCACTTCCACCGACACTGAGCTGGGATCGTTTGTCGATCTCCAGGTTCGGCCAGGCCAACGTGCCCCTCTCAGCTTCACCTTCTATTGGCTCGCGGAAGCTCGTTGGGAAGGGCAAGATTACTGCGTCGAGATCGGTTAGCCGCAAACGACGGCGCTGCCTGCTTGGGCTCTGCGAGCGAAGGACGAGGCGTTGCCTACACGGTCAGATCGGAGATCACTACGCTCCCGGTACAATGGAGACGCGCCATAACCGTCGCGTTGGAGGAACGCACCCATGCCCGCCGAACTGCCGCAATGCACATTCGAGCCCAACAAGCTCATCCTGCGCCTCAACATCACCTTGCAGGCCGACCCCAAAGCTATCTCCCCGGTGGTGGACGGCGTAATGGCCACCGCCCGGGAGATGAAATGCGCCGCCGGTAAAGAGCTGGAGATTGAGACCGCGTTGCGCGAGGCTTTGGCCAATGCCATTAAGCACGGCTGCCACAACGACACCTCCCAGCAAGTGCAGTGTTGCGTGGCCTGCGACGAGACTCGCGGCATGCTCATCATCGTGCGCGACCCGGGCAAGGGCTTTGATCCGGCATCCATCCCCAGCCCGGTAGTGGGCGAGAACGTCTATTCCGAGCACGGCCGCGGCATCTACCTCATCAACGAACTGATGGACGAAGTGGACATCCGCCGCGGCGGCACCGAGATTGTCATGCGGAAACAGTGACGGCGAACCCTGCCTGGGTTTGGGGCAACCACAGACCAAACCGTCCACCCGAGAAGCGACAGTTCCAAGCATTACTAAAGCCGCATTTCTCTGCTGAACCCCAGTGATATTTCGCATGTTACCCCGTTGGGATACAAACGTAACAGCGCACCACCCGGTAGCGCGGGATAAGTGCTGTTGTTTCAATAGTTCTAGAACGCTGTTGGAACCGGCGGTACGTGCCAGATTGTCACTCGGAAGATGTCACACACGCGCCATTTTGTCTCATAGATTTTGATGGTCCTATAAGCATCAGTACTCATATTTGGACTCCGCCAGTACTCCTAATCTGAAGAAAACAAGTACCTTTTTGGTCGTAGTCAACTTGATTTCCAGAGGGGTGCCGGTTGAAACTCTGTTCGTATGATGTCAAAAACACCCAGAACTACCAGAACAATTCCTCAATTTCAGGCACCTCTGGTACAGCGGATTGGCGATCTCAAGCGGGAGCGGGATGAATTGCAGGAGGAAGTCCTCCAACTAAAGGCGGCGGTGCAGATCTGGAAGGCCGTCTGC
>JAIQFT010000066.1 GCA_020073185.1 Terriglobia bacterium | reverse complement strand
GATTCTACAGATTCTCAGCCTCACACTTTTCGAGAAAACGCCCATTTTATGCGCCCTTCAGGCCATCGACCAGGACGCCAATTTCACCGAAAACGTCAACCAACTGATTCTGTTCAACTTTTAACCGGACAGCAGTGAAGCCGAATATCTTAGCGGAACTCAATGGATTTGCTCTTAATGAGCGTTGGGAGTTCAAAAACGCTCCTCGAAATCCTGACCACCCCCTGCCAATTCTGCATAGCTATATCTTCCACACCTTTCAACGTCTCGTACTCGAAAGCAAGATCTTAGTTAACGAAGAAGCTGGATTTGCAGCCTTTAACACGGGATTAGTTGATCCGCGCTACGAAATTATCTACGCGCTTTTTTCTCCAAACGATGATCCTCGTGCTCCATGGCAACTGACAGCATTCTGCACTGCTGGTGAAGGAGCGGCCGGACAGAACCTTGTCCGTCATTTCAATCCCTTACCAGCGTCGGCTCATTACTTTGATAACCCAGCCGATTTGTTGTATGACACGCGCGTAGGAAAGCCAGAAATGGACTGGAAACACGTGATAGTCGACCGTATCGATCGTTATCCGCAAGAATTTGTTGAAGACCACTGGCCGACTGGATTCGTAGCGCGCGATACTTCGGAAATGGCTCACGAAGATAGAAAGTCTTACTACGCTGAGCTCGGAGAGGCAATTCAAGCGGACAATCGCACATACCGCCGAATAATGAACAGGGTCAAGGATGCCGTAGACCTTTCGATAAAGCGCGCATCGTGGAACTTTAAAACCGCGGTACCGCAGTACTACCCTCGCGTGCGCAAGCTGCAATTGTTGCTGCCGGTTTGCCTGATTTCTGATGAGCGCGTCGATCTGGCACTGGCTGTGGAAAAGACCCAGTCTGGAAGCTATCTGGGGCACACCGCTCTGCCACTGGACTGGGCCTACAAGAATGCGAGGCTCATCTGCCGTCCCGATAGCGACTGGCTAGCACCGCAAGAGATCATTGAAGAGGTAGAGGAAGAAGAAGAAATCTGAGGCTCAAAATCCCGGAGCCGTCACCGGCTGGCGCCGGCTCTCCTCCCTGTTTTCCGAAGGGTAAAGAAATGTCACGAATCGCCTGCGCCGTTTTTGTGCTCCTGTGTTTCGTTCCGTCGTTTGCCCAGCGCCCGCGCGACACTACGCCCAATCCCTATCCGCCGCAAGCCATGGAGGAGATGAAGAAGGTGCAGCAGGCGGCGCTGGCCAGCGATTACGCCTACCAGATCGCGGCGCATTTGACGGACAACATCGGGCCGCGCATGGCCGGCTCGGCGCAGGCGCGGCAGGCGGTGGAGTACATCGCGGCCGAGATGCGCAAGCTCGGCCTCGAAGTTACGCTGGAAAAATGCACTGTGCCGCATTGGGTGCGAGGCGCTGAGACTGCCGAATTGGTGGAATTTCCCGGCCAGGCGCCCAACACGACGCAGAAGATCGTGGTCACCGCGCTGGGCGGCAGCGTCGCGACGCCGGCGGAGGGAATCACCGCCGAGGTCGTGGTGGTGAACAATTTCGACGAACTCAACGCCCTGGGACGTGAAAAAGTTCAGGGCAGGATCGTTCTGTTCAACGCCAAGTTCGACAAGCGACTGGCGGAGGCTGGCCTTGCCGGTCAAGCGTACGGTCAGGCCGTTGTATATCGTGGACGCGGCGCCTCGGCCGCGGCGCGGCTGGGCGCGGTCGCGTCCCTGATTCGCTCCGTGGGCGGCGCCGATTACCGCCTGCCGCACACCGGCGTCATGTCGTACGCCGCCGACGCTCCCAAGATTCCTGGCGGCGCGGTCACAGCCGAGGATGCCGATCTCATCGAGTATCTCGCGCGCCAGGGCCGTGTCGGCATGCGCCTGACGCTCACCCCACAGGGACTGCCGCCGGTGGAAAGCTACAACGTCATCGGCGACCTCAAGGGCAGCGAGCATCCCGAGCAGGTAGTGATCGTCAGCGGCCATCTCGATTCCTGGGACCTCGGCACGGGAGCGATTGACGATGCCGCGGGCGTCGCGGTCGCGATGCAGGCGGCGCAGGTGATGAAGCAACTTGGGCTCAAACCGAAGCGCACGCTGCGAGTCGTCGCCTGGATGGATGAGGAAGGCGGATTGCTGGGAGCACGGTCTTACGTCAAGTGGCACGCGGCCGATATCCCGAACCATTTTGCAGCCGTGGAAAGCGATCTTGGCGCGGGCCATGCCATGGGGATCGCCTTTGCCGGGCCGCCGCAAATCCAGAGCCTGCTGCGTCCGGTGGCCAGCGTGCTGCAGAGTTCAGGCGCAGGCGCGCTGCGCGCGTCGGAGGACGTTGGCAGCGACATCGGCCACCTCACGGCCGCGGGCGTGCCTAGTTTCAGTCCCATCCAAGACAGCCGCACTTACTTTGACTATCACCACACTGCGGCGGACACGCTGGACAAGATCGTGCCGCGTGAGTTGCAGGAGAACGCGGCGGTGATGAGCGTGCTCGGCTATGCGCTAACCAACCTTCCGGTGGAGCTGCCGCGCTTAGCGCCGCGTACGCCGCGTGACTAGGGCCAGTTGTCAGTTCTGCGACCTTTTCGATGCCGACAACCTCCCGACGATAAAAGGCGCGGTGGCGACTACCAGCACCACAACACTCCACAGGCGTCCTTCCCAAAATCGGTAGGCGGCGAACAGTTCGTTCCAAGATCTTCCGCCGACGTAATGGAAGAATAGGAACTCAAATGCAAGAGTCAACGCCAGCCATTCCGCGGAAAGCTGAAAGGCGGCACGACGCCAGTTCGGGGCGACCGGACGCATGACGATTGCTGCGGCGAATACGATCGCGACCGATAGCACGGCCGCACCAAAAAGCTCGGCGCTGAAGAACCCGAATCGCGGGCGAATGTAAAGGTCACGCAGACCACCGTTGATAATGGCAACGGCGAGAATGCCGAGCCAGCCAATCAGAGCCCGAAGCAACATAAACTAATGGTACTGGTGTGGGGACAATCCCGGCGAGTTGGGAGTCGTGAGCCCCACACCTGCCAACCGCGGGCAGATGTGGGCACACTCCAAGCGAACAGGAAATCCCGGCCATTGGGGCCGTGATCTATCCGAACGCCCAAGCGGAGGAACTCCCTAACAGCGGGTCAGAAATCAAACGTCACTCCACCCGAAACTCCCTGGAGTTCCGTGCCAGGGAACCCCACTCCCAGGAAGTCTTTCTTGTCAACGATGAGGCCGTGTCCAACGGCACCCAGATCGTAGTGAGCGTCGACATGGTTGGCTTGCCGCGCGTATACGAAGTAGGTTGACATTTTGCTGGTGAGCGTATGCTTCACACCGGCGGCATACATGTTGGTGCTGTTGTTGACTGTGTCGACCGGCAGGGCGGCCGTACAGATGCTACCCGTTGGGTCGGTCGCTGTGCAGAAGCCCGGATCGCCGGATGTTTTGCCGGCGCGTATCCAAGAGAAGTTAAAGGTGTCCTTCTTGGTTAGCTTTTGCCTGAGCGCAACCCAGGTGGCGAGAGGACGGGTGCGTTCATTGAGGCGCGGATCGGTTTGGGATCCGTAGCGCTTCAGGTGTTCAAAGACGAAGCTCGGGGTCGTGCCGCTCTTCTTAACTGTGTACTCCGCGCCGAACTTCCAGGCGGCTTCATCGTCCACGCCAATTAGGTCGCCCGTACGGTTCACATGGCCGTGATGCTCGTACCCGCCGAAGGCATACAGACCATGCCCGCGGTAAGTGGCCGCCGCGCTCAGCACGTTGCCAAATGCACCGTCATTGCAAGGGTTCGTATCCGGCGACGGAAGTACCGAGTTCAGGTCGGCGCCTTCAGGTACGTTGCCCTTGTTCGCGAGACTGAGGGTAAAGGCGCCATTGCCGCCGGCGCAATTGGGCTCGCCTCGGGGGTAAGCGCTGTTGTCGCTGGAGCGGTTTTGGCTCGGAGCGAACAAGATGCTGGCATAGAGCCCCTTATGGGTGGGACTTTCGTACCAGATGGCGTGCGAGACGCGGCCCATGAACTCGGCGCGGTTGTCACCACCACTGTTGCCCATGATGCTTCTGGCGTCGCCGATGCTGTTAAGGAAAGGATCGAAAGCGCCAGTCGTCGTTCTTTTGTACGGCGCATCTTCCTTGCCAAGTTTGACCGCGCCCCACGGACCGGAGAGCCCCACATAGGTGTCGCGCGACCCCAGACAGTACTTGCACTGCAGGTCGGAGGTGGGTCCCGGGGTGTCGGACATCATGACCTCGGTCTCGAACTGGAACACGCCGTTCAGATAAGAGTTGATCCGGCGTGAACCGCGAACGCCGAAGTAAGACAAGTTGCTGGAGATCTGGCCCATCCATCCATTGTTGGCGCGTGCCACGGCAGCGGGTCCCAGAAACGGGTTGGTGGCTTCCATGGCATTGGTGATGCCGTTGTCGACGTAGTCGTAGGACACGTCAGAATGCCCGTAAATCTGGACCTTGCCGCCTTCGACGGACCACTCGAGCCTGTCGGGTTCCTTCTTTTCTTCAGGCGCCTTCTGGGACAGAGCGGCTTGGCCGGGCTGCCCCGAGGCTGTGGTGCCGTCGAGAGCTTCCTCCAGCGATGGCGCGCTGTAGCCGAGCGTCTGCACGCGCCCGCCTTGCGTTCCAGCCGCCGGCAGGACGCGAGCATCGGTCGTCCCCAGCCGCTGCGCCAGATCGGAGACCATCGCTTTCAGTTCTTCAATGGTTTTCTGTTGTGACGCCATGGTTTGCTGTTGTGACGCCAGCTCGCCGCGCAACTGCTGAACTTCTTCCTTGCTAGCGCCGGTCGTAGATGACGAATAGGGTTTGGCGGATTTGTCGGTGGGGTTTGGCGGTTCTCCGGCGAAGGTTGGCAAGCTTAGCGCGACGAGACACACCACAAGGGACAAGAACAGCGAGTGTCGCATTGGTTTTTCTCTCCTCGGGAAGACATCCCCATTGGCTTGACCGGGCAAGCCCTGAAGTTGAGGGCAGGTTGCCCAGTGCGTTGTGATCCCCAGTTCACGGGCGAAGGTTTTCGAAACCGGTCAACGCGCTACGCCAGCCGACGCGGACGAAGCATTCGTCCCACCAGGGAGTTTTGTGCCATCAGTCGAAATGGCACCTTCTACGCGCCAACACCACACGGCCGGGCGTAGTTCAGAACAGGTTGAGATCAGATTTGCGGAGGTGAGCGATCGCCGGTGGCGTGTGCCCTGAGCGAGCAGTGCACGGGCGGTTCGACATCGACGGGGCAGTCCAGGGTGCTCGCCAAAGCGGGTCTGGCGGGGGCAGCGGCCAGCGCGGCTGCAAGGCGAGCCTTGCAATTGTCGTGGTCGGCTGAGGCTTTGATGATCCTGGAGACAGCGCCAGCCTCGGATGCCATCTGCTGCTGTTGCAGATCGTCGTCAGCGGAGATAACGGGGAACAAAATGGCCAGCACGCAACCCAGGGCCAAAGCCCGCTGGAGGCGTCCTGCGGTAACGGAGTGAGCGGTGCTTCGCAGGTAGTGCACGGCGGCGCAGATCGCCAGCACCACCCAGCACGAGTTGAGCAAGCCAAGCATCTTGGGGATCCAGAGCAGCCGCTGCCGCATGGTGTTACGGCGCCGGGGACATTGGTCCGCTTACCAGACCACTATGGGAGCGCGTATGTAGCACAAAGGAGAGCAGAGCGTCAAGAAACAGCCCTCTCGTAAGTTTGCGCGTTTGTTCGCCAGCGGCAACCCGTGACTTACGATATGGCGATTCATCACTCATCGTCGCTGTAAACTGCTCCAAAGCGACGCAGCTTTGCTTCTGCCGGGTAATATGCGCTTCAAGGTCGCTCTTCTTCAGATCGCACCATGTGGCATCGAGCCGCACACCAACCTCGAAAAGGGCCTTGACTGCTGCCGCCAAGCGAAGGCGCTCGGTGCTGATCTCGTCGTGTTCCCTGAACTTTGGAGCAGCGGCGGTGAGGCATGTCCGGGCGATCCGGCGGCACAGCGGCGATGGACAGCATCGGCGGTAGAACACCACAGCACTTTCTTGAGCAGTTTTGCGTCTCTGGCGCGTGATCTCCAAATGAACGTTGCCATTACTTACTTGGAGGCGTCGAACCCAAAGCCGCGCAACAGTGTTTCGATCTTTAATAATCAGGGCGGGGCGTCGCTGCACTACTCCAAGGCGTGCATCTGCGATTTCGGCCCTGATGGCGAAAACGCGGCAGGTTGCGATTTGAATTGCAGCCCGGGCGAATCGTTCGATGTATGCACGCTGACGGGGGCTGAAGGGAAGGTCAACGTCGGGGCTATGATCTGCGCCGACAGAGAATTTCCGGAACCGGCGACTCAACTCATGCTGAACGGTGCAGAGTTGATCGTAGTGCCGAACTCCTGTGACTGGGATGAAGTCCGAAGTGCCGGGCTATTGACCAGGGCCGTGGAAAATCTGCTTGGCGTGGGGATGGCCAATTATCCCCGCCCGAAGACCAACGGCAATTCGCGAGCGTATAGCTGCGTCACATGGCGCAATGGTAAACCTCAAAGCCCGCTCGTAGCTGCTGCCGGCGAAGACGAAGAACTGCTAATCGCGGAGTTTGATTTGGACGAAATCCATGGATTCCGAAGATTCGAGTCGTGGCGCCTGAACCACCGCTATCGTCTAAGCCGCGACAATCGATATCGATAAACGGCCTGTGATAGAGACCGATGGTTGTCGCTAACAGCCCTTCAGCGGCAGAAGATGCTCGGGTTCAACCGAGATCTGTGGATCGACAATCGATTTTTCCCGCTCCCACGATGGGACGAGAGGTAACAAGAAAATTTGGGGCGGCCTCACGACCGCCCCGTAGCCTTCTGTGGGAAGTGGAATTAGAAGCTGTACCTCAACGAAAGAGTTCCGACGTGGGCGTGGAAATCACGACGAGAGGTGACTGTCAGCAACGCTAACGCGGGGCTGTGATCTTTCCCGTTGTAGTCGTAATAGCTCCACAGGCCCTTGAACTCGACTCCCTTGACCACTTCAAAGGCCAAGCCGGCGGAGCCTTTGTGCCAGTTGATGGCCTGAGGACCAAGTGGTTGATCGGGGAACGGTCCGGGGAAAATGCAGCCGACGGCAGCACCCGCGGACCCGAGCGGACAGGGTGAGATTGGGTTGCCGGCTAGCGGGGGTGAGTTACCGAAAATGTCGCCGACCACCTGGAGATTGGTGCCATTGTCCAGACGCCGCCAGTTGGTGTGCCCGTTGTCTTGAGTGACCTCATAGCCGAGGCTCAGAGTAAAGCGTTTGGTCGGCCGGTAGGCAATGTTGGTGTAGGCGGAGTTGGTGGACTCCTGAAAGTCCTGCAGGAACGCCCGAGCAGTGGCAGCGTTGTTGCAGGGGGCGGGAGCAGTAACCGTACCGCCGAACACTCCTCCCGTCCCGCTTAACGGTAGGCAGGTCGCCGACTTGATGTCCTGGTCCAGCAAAGTCCATCCCAGATCAAAGGTGAACTTGGAGTTGGGGTTGATACTGGTTCCGAAGGTGTAGTAGCGCCAATGGTCCTTGTGGCCATAGGCGGCAGAAGTAAACGTAGCCGGAAACAGTGGGCCGCCGACGTTGGCGGCTATGGTTCCGGAGAGGTTTTCGACGGTGTCCCCGGCGGCAAAACCATTGCGCGTCTCGACAAAATGCAGACCGCCGTTAAGGCTCATCCAGCGATTCAACTTGTAGTTGCTGTAAACCCGCACCCGCTGCTGGTGACGCGGAGTGATGAGGGTGAAGGAGTTGTCGGCATAGAGGAACTCCAGATCGCCATTGATCCGCCACGCGTCCACGGGACGAACCGCAACTCCCAGCAGGCCGGTATGCAGGTTGATTTCTTCTTTGTCCACGGCGCCGACGGAGGTCGTAACCGTAGGAGTGGTGGGAACCGCGCCGGTGCCGTTGTTTGCAAAATTCGTGGTCACCTGGTTATAGACGCCGACGCCGAGATTGCCATCCCTCACCTTGCGATGCCCGTAGCGGTAACCGATGTAACCGCCGAGACGACGACTGGGCTGCCAGTTCAACTTCACGATGTTGAAGTACGAATCTTCGCCCAAAATCGAGTTATAGGAAGTTATGGCTTGGTAGCTTCCACTGGTGGCGTTGCCGGAGGCGGTCACGCCGGTGAGGGTGAGAATGTCGCTATTGCAGGGATTGCGGAGTGCGGTCAGGGTGACCGCACCGGCGGGAAATCCGGTAGGGCCAGCGAGGGCCGCGCCAGAAGCGAGAACGCAGTTGAACGCCGTATTGGTGAAGGCACCCGGTTCACGCCAGTTCAGCCAGCGGAACTTGTCGGAAATGCTCAAGTGCTTGGTGAGGTGGAGGGTCACGCCAAGGTCGGCGTTGGCCGAGACACGATCCGTGTTGGGACTGCCGCTGTTCAGGGTGGCGGTACTGCCATGCATGAACTCGTTGAAGTTCAGGAAATCGGAACTGGCGGAACTGTAGGTGGCGCTGGCGGTGAGGTCCAGCTTGCGGAAATAATTCGACTGCAACGCAATCTGCCCGGTCGGAATGTCGGTACGGAGATGACCGCGCTTAAAATAGGGGCCGCCGGGGCCGGAGTTCACGAGAACGGCATTGCAGCCCGAATTGATAATGAAAATATTCCCCGTGTGAATGGTCTGGGGGGTGCCGGCACCGGCGCACGAGGGCAGGGTGCCACTCAAGGGCGGTAGCAGGACCCCGATATCGACCGTCGGTCCAGTGGCGTTACCCAACGCATAGAGCACGTTGCCATCGAGGAAGCCGATGTCGTTCTTGTCGTGCTCGAAAAATACATCGAGGCTGAGGTTGGTGCGCGGCAGCAGCTTCAGATCCACACCGAATTGGTAGCGGTCGGAACGCCACTGGGAGTCCTCCGTCAAGATGGTGCGAATGGGCGCCTCCAGGCTGGTGTCCACTCTTCCATAAGTGGCATTGCGGGCATAACCGAGACGGACGCTGACGGCGGACTCGGGCAGGAGTGTCAGGGAGAAATCACCCATGTTGCGGGTGGTGGCCTGCAAGTGCGGGGAATTGTTGAACCAAGGTAGTGCCGACGGGGTGAAGGCGTTGGTGCAACCGACGCCGCAAGTGGTGATACCGGCGTTCAGGTTGAGCGGGTTGGCAAACAGGTCATAGTCGAAATAGTTCTTATCGCGGCGATAGAGGCCGACAAAGTTGTACACCTTGCTCTTCTGAATCCGCAGGCGAGCCAGACTCTCCGGTTCGCCGCCGAATCCGAAACTGCTCAGGTACAGGTTGTCGAAGAGCACGCTCTGGTGGGTCCGGGACTGCATCGACAGTTCCTGCGACAGAAGGCGCGGACCGCTGGCGAGGTTGACGAAGGTATCGTACATCTGCGGATTGCCGCCGACGCCCACAATGTGGCCGCCGAGTTCGATGGACTGGTGAACCGTGTAGTCGCCCCAAACCTGGCCTGGTTGATCGGGCTCTTGCGCCAGCGCAAACAGCGGCAATGCCAACATCAGGATCACGACAAGAAATGCATGTTTGGTGTTCATAGGTCGGCTCCCATCCAACGGCTTTTCTCCGCGAAGGAGAGGCCGCGGCGCATTGTGCTTTCGATTTGCCATGGTGGTTCTCCTTGCTCTATTTGAAGAAAAGGTTGCTCACGTTTGAGCCGTGAATACTCATGTGGCACACGATGCAAGCCTGCCGATATTGGTTCTGCGCGCCGTGCACACCCACCGGCAGTTGCTCGTGGCACTGGGTGCAAAGTGAGTTGATGCGTGCGGTGAGCAACATGCGGGGATATACCGAGGAGTGCGGGGTGTGGCAAACCATGCAACCCTCAACCCGGACGGGTTCGTGCTCGAAGACGAAGGGCCCACGCTTGTCGGCGTGGCATTTCAAGCAGATGAGGTCCTGATTGGGCGCTGACCGGACCTGGCGATCACGCAGAGTGCCGTGCGCATTGTGGCAGTCGGTGCACTTGATCAAGCCCTCGTTCACTCGATGGCGGAATGTCTTCTGGAAATCGGCCCTCTGTTCGGCGTGGCAGGAGTAACACAGCATGGGCTGCTTGCTGGTCAGCAGATATTCTCCCTTGCTGTGGTGGATGGAGTGGCAACTGGTGCAACTGACGCCGTTCTCGTTGTGCGTGGAGCGCATGAAATCCCGCTGCTCCGGCTTGGCTTCGTGGCAGGCCATGCAGCGCTTGGTGATCTCATCGCTCTTGGCGGTGAGGAAGACGAAGATCTTGGACTTGTCGCCGCCGCCCTCGACGTGGGCCTTCCCCGGACCATGGCAGGATTCGCAACCGTGAGCGCCGTGGGTCGTCTTGGTTTCCTGGGTGGTTACCCAGTGCGGAGAAGTCTCGAAGACCTTGTACACTTCGTCGTGGCAACCCTGACAGGTAGAGGCGCCGACATATTGGTCCGCACCTGCTTCCTGGGACGACGGTGCTGTTGCCTGCGACGCTGGTTTGGACTGCGCGCCGGCAAGAGCCGCCGCAAAGATCAAAACGAGGAAGACTGCCGATATGGACTTCATAGCCGGCTACGCCCGACCTCCTTGTGTTTGCTATGGATTAAACAGATGAGCCCGCGCGCGGTCCCACAAGTCGGGACCGTGATGGGCAGTGCTGCACATAAGGGCTGGCAAATGACATGTGCTAGGGATCGAGTCACAAAGGTTAGCGGGGAAGCAGACGCTGGACGGCAGCGATCCGGAGGCTACCTGGAAGGGAGAGGAGGGTTTCAGCACGCGCAATAACAGCGCCGGCGAGCATTGGAGTCGCAAGTAACCTAAGAAACCCTTCTGCATAGCTTCACCGTCGTGGTGCTAATTTTGGAAGGGTGGTTGGCTGTCGCTGGTTAACCGTCGTCTAGAGAGCTTTACGAACGTCAAAGTACGCCATACGACGACGGCAAGGATACACGAGTTGCCGGGATGGGGGCATTCTTTTTGTTACTAAGTAACTAATTTGCCAGCGAAAAAATCTTCGGGTTGGGGGTGGCACGAAGGTGGAATGCGACGAGCTCAGGCTACGATATGCGGTCGCGAAAGCAGGTTGCAGACTTGAGGCAGCGGAATGCCAGTGGAAACTGCGGATGTGGTGATTGTCGGCGGAGGAATTGTCGGGGCGAGCATCGCCTATCACTTGACGGCGGCGGGATGCCGCAGCGTGCTGGTAATCGAGCGCGAGACATCGCAAGGCAAAGGATCGACCGGCAAAAGCATGGGCGGCGTGCGGGCACAGTTCGCCACGCCGGTGAACATACAGATGTCGATGTACTCGATTCCCTTCTACGCGGCGTTCGAGGAGACGCTGGGATATCCGTGCGGATACCGGCCGCAAGGGTATCTGTTCGTGGCCACGCGCGACGCGCACATGAAATACCTGAGCGCGAACCTTGAGCGCCAGGTGAAGCTGGGGCTGAGGACGGCGCGGCTGGTGTCGGCGGAGGAGATACGCTCGACGTATCCGCAGTTGAAGGGCGACGACATCGTGGGCGGAAGCTTTTGCGCGAGCGACGGATTCGTGGACCCGTACAGCGCGATGAACGGGTTCATGAACTGGGCGCTGGAGCAGGGCGCGCGAATTTGGAAGAACACGCAGGTCACGGAAATCAAGGTCGAACGCACGCGGGTGACGGCCGTTAAGACGACCCGCGGCACGGTGGAGACGAACACAGTAGTGAACGCGGCGGGCGCGTGGGCGGCGGAAGTGGGTGCGATGGCCGGCGTGGATCTGCCCATCGAGCCGCTGCGGCGCATGCTGGTGCCGACCGAACCGTTCGATCAGTTTCCGCACACGGCGCCGATGATCATTGATATGAGCAATGGATTTCATTTTCGGCCGGAGTCTCTGGGTTTCCTGCTGGCGTGGAACGATCCGGAAGAAACGCCGGGATTCAAAACCGACTTTGAACCGTCGTTCATTGAGAAAGTGCTGACGCGCGCGGCGGAGCGGGTGCCGGTGTTCGAGAACCTGGCAGTTAATCCCAAACGCGCGTGGGCGGGGCTGTACGAGGTGACGCCGGATCATCACTGCATCCTGGGCGCGGTGGACGAGGTGCGCGGGTTTTTCCTGGCCAACGGCTTCAGCGGGCACGGCGTCATGCACGCGCCTTCGACGGGAAAAATTCTCAGCGATTTGATTTTGACCGGGAGCACGGATGTCGTAAATCCGGAGCTGTTGAGCGTGAACCGGTTCGCGACCGGGAGATTGCTGGAGGAGACGGCGGTGTTGTAGTAGCTGTGGCTAGTGGTCTGTGGCTAGTGCATGAGAGTTGCGGTTGATACCGGCGGGACGTTCACCGATTGCGTGTATCTGCGCGACGGGAAGACGCACGTGCTGAAAGTGTTCTCCACACCCGCGAATCCGGCGGAGGCAATTGTCGAGGCGTTGCGGAAGATTGTGCGAGGAACGACCCCACCCTATCTCGCCAAACCTGGGCGAGATAAGGGTGGGCTGCCCACTGGGGACGATAAGGGTGGGGCAACCGGGGAAGTTCTGGAGGTCCGGCACGGAACCACGGTCGGCACGAACACGGTGCTGGAGCGCAAGGGTGCGCGGATGGCGTTCGTCACGACGGAGGGATTTGAGGACACGATTGCGATCGGGCGGCAGGCACGGCCGCGGCTGTATGACTGGTTCGTGGTTCCGGATCCGCCGCTGGCGCCGCCGGAGTTGAGGTTCGGCGTGGCGGAGCGGACGTCGGCGACGGGAGAAATTCTGCAGTCGCCGGGCGCGCACGATCTGCAGGAATTGGCCGATTCAATCCGGGCAGCGCGGCCGGAGGCGATCGCGGTTTCGCTCCTCTTTTCCTTTGCCAATCCAAGAAACGAGCGGGCAGTGGCGACGGCACTGGACAAGCTGGGCGTGCCGGTGTCGCTATCGCACGAAATCCTGCCCGAGTTTCGCGAGTACGAGCGCGCGTCCACCGTGGTGGTGAACGCGTACCTGGCGCCGAAGATGGGGCGGTACATCAGCGGGCTGCAGAGGGCGCTGGAGAGCGAATTCGCGGGTGGGCGGCTGCAGGTGATGCAGTCATCGGGAGGGATCGTTTCGGCGACGGTGGCGGCGAAGGAGCCGGTGCGAACCGTACTGTCGGGTCCGGCGGGCGGTGTGGTGGGCGCACACGCGGTAGCGCGCATGGCCGGGTTCAACAAGATCATCGGGTTCGACATGGGCGGGACTTCGACCGACGTGGCACTGGTGGACGGCGGCGAGGGTCTGCGCACGACCAACGAGTCGCTCGTTGCGGGGCTGCCGATCAGCGTGCCGATGCTGGACATACACAGCGTGGGCGCGGGCGGCGGATCGCTGGCGCGGTTCGACGCCGGGGGCGCGCTGCGAGTGGGGCCGCAGTCGGCGGGCGCCGATCCCGGGCCGATCTGCTACGGGCGCGGCACGGAGCCGACAGTCACAGATGCGAACCTCGCGCTGGGGAGGCTGGACCCGGAGTTCTTTCTTGGCGGCGAGATGTCGTTGGAGGAAGAGCGCGCGCGGAAGTTCTTGCAAGCAGCGAAAGGGCCGCTGGCGAGCGTCGAAGAATTTGCCGCCGGAATCGTGCGGCTGGCGGAAGCGGCAATGGAAAAGGCCATACGAGTGATCTCGGTGGAGCGCGGACACGATCCGCGCGACTTCACGCTGGTGAGCTTTGGCGGCGCAGGGCCGCTGCACGCCTGCGCGCTGGCGCGTGCCTTGCGCATTCCGCGCGTCCTGGTGCCGCAGATGCCGGGCGCGCTGTCGGCGCTCGGAATCCTGATGTCGGACGTGGTGAAGGATTATTCGCGCACGGTGATGCTGGGCACGGATGCGGCGCCGCTGGAAAAGCATTTTCGCGAGCTGGAGCAGCGCGGCACAAAAGAGATGCGGGCTGAAGGCCTGAAGGCGGTCGCGATGCGCTACGCGGATGTTCGTTACGCAGGTCAGGGATTTGAGCTGAGCGTGCCGTTCGGTCGCGACTTCGTGAAGCGCTTTCACCAGGCGCATCGCCGGCGCTATGGATACGCCGACGAGCAACGGCGGGTCGAGGTGGTGAACGTGCGCGTGAGGATGGTGGCGTCGAGCGAGCCGGTGCCCTTCCCTAAGAAGAAGTTGGCGCGCGGCAATGGCGAGCAAGCGATCGTGAAGCATCGTCGCGTGATTTTTGAAGGCAAGGCTTCCAAGGCGCCGGTGTACGACCGCGCGCGATTGCGGCCGGGCGATGCGTTTGTGGGGCCGGCGATCGTCGCCGAGTACAGCGCCACGACGGTGCTGCCGCCGGGATGCCGCGCACACGTGGACGAGCGCGAAAACATGGTGATCGAAGTACGGTGATGGCGAAGAAGCCAAAAGTCGATCCGATCGAGCTGGCGATTTTTCGCAGCGCGTTTCACTCCATCGCGGAGGAGATGGGCGCTACGCTGCGGCGCACCGCGTTTTCACCCAACATCAAAGAGCGGCGCGATTATTCCTGCGCGGTGTTCGACGGCGCCGGGCAGGTGGTCGCGATGGGCGACCATATGCCGGTGCATTTGGGCTCGATGCCGATGTCGGTAAAGGCTGCGGTGGAGGCGTTGGAGCTCGACCCGGGAGACATTGCGATTCTGAACGATCCGTACGCCGGAGGGACGCACCTGCCGGATATCACAATGGTTTTGCCGGTGTATGTCTGTAAAGATGATTTCAAAAGCGGTTCGGATCAGTTCGAAACAGCTCCCTCAGCGGCTAAAGCTGGAAGAGCAGCCGGGCACTACGGCGCGGCTAAAGCCGCGCCCCTTCAAAACGTGCCCCTTCGAAGAATGGCGCCCCTTCAAAGAATGAGGTTTGACAAGAGTGCAAACCGCGCTCAAAGGTCAGAGAGCCGCGCCACACCGGCGTTTTATGTGGCGAGCCGGGCGCATCACGCGGATGTGGGCGGAACGTATCCGGGCTCGATGGGGCTGTGCCGCGAGATTTACCAGGAAGGCATCAGGATTCCGCCAGTGAAGATCGCACGCGCGGGCGAGATTGACCGCGACATCATGGCGCTGCTGCTGTACAACGTGCGCACGTCGGCGGAGCGCGAGGGCGATCTGACGTCGCAGATCGGGGCGTGCCGCGTGGGCGCGCAGCGGCTCGCGGAAATGACCGCGAAGTACGGGCTGGCACGCGTGCGGCGGAACATGCGCGAATTGCTGGATTATTCCGAACGGCTGGTGCGCGCGGAACTGGCGAAGCTGCCGGCGGGCGAGTTCGCGGCGGAAGATTTCATGGACGACGACGGGGTGAACGAAGGAGCAATACGGATTCGCGTCACGCTGCGCATCGATCCGCGAAGAAAACGCGCCGAGGTCGACTTTACCGGCACCGATCCGCAGGTGGCGGGGAGCATCAACGCGGTCGAGGCGATCACGTACTCGGCGACGTATTACGTCTTCCGCTGCCTGCTGGGCGACGACGTGCCGGCGACGGCCGGGATCATGCACCCGATCAAGCTGACGGCGCCGGAGGGAACGATTGTGAATGCGCGGCCGCCGGCGGCGGTGGCGGGCGGAAACGTCGAGACCTCGCAGCGCACGGTGGACGTGCTGATGCGCGCCCTGGCGCAGGCGGCGCCGGAACGCGTCCCGGCGGCGAGCGCGGGAACCATGACCAACGTGACCGTCGGCGGCATGGATCCGCGCAGCGGTAAACCATTCGCCTATTACGAAACCACGGCCGGCGGAATGGGCGCGCGCCCAGGACTGGATGGCGTGCCGGGCATTCACACCCACATGACGAACTCGCTGAACACGCCGGTGGAGGCGCTGGAGTATGCGTATCCGTTTCGCGTGCGCAGGTATGGCTATCGGCGCGGCTCGGGCGGAAAGGGCAAGTATCGCGGCGGAGACGGGCTGGTGCGCGAGATCGAATTGCTGGCCGATTCGCAGGTCACGATATTGGCCGATCGCAGGAAATTCCCTCCGTATGGGTTGGCGGGCGGAGAGGTGGGCGCGATGGGCAAGGCAACGCTCATCCGGCGCGATGGTCAGATCGAAGAATTGCCGGGCAAGTGCAATCGCGAGGCGAAGGCGGGTGACGTGGTAAGGATCGAGACACCGGGCGGGGGTGGATGGGGGAAAAAGCCGTTGTGAGTTGCGAGTCGCTATCGCGGGACGAGGGGGGATCTCCGAGGTCGCCACAAGAAGCAGGTCCTTCGACTCGGACGCGCCACCCGCATGTGGGGACCGCGCCGGCTGGTTGTTTGGCGCGTCCTCGCTCAGGCTGACACTTCTTAAAAATTGATGCCTGGACAGGCTCCGCGCATCTTAGGTAACTGCGCCACGAGTACGTGGGGCAGCTATGGCAACGCACAGGATCGAAGCCGGGAAGATTGCGCCAGCGCTGGCGCGCAGGTATTGCGAGGTGCGCGCGGCCACCGAGCGGCTGGCGGCGCCGTTGTCGGCGGAAGACCAGATGTTGCAGTCGATGCCGGAGGCCAGCCCGACCAAGTGGCACCTGGCGCATACCACGTGGTTCTTTGCAACGTTCCTCCTGACAACCCACGCACTGGCCTACGGGCCGTTCGATGAGCGCTTTCGTCAACTTTTCAATTCCTATTACAAGCAGGTGGGTGCGCATCCCAATCGCGGGGCGCGCGGGCTGATGTCGCGTCCGTCCCTCGACGAGGTGCACGCGTACCGCCGCGGCGTGGATGAGGCGATGGTCGAGCTGATCGAGCGCGCCGACGACGACGCGCTGGCGCTGATTGAGCTGGGCGTGAACCACGAGCAGCAGCACCAGGAATTGCTGCTCACCGACATCAAGCACGCGCTGTGGTCGAGCCCACTGCGACCGGCGTATCGCGGGCACTTGGACAAGGTCGGCGGCGAGACACGGGTTGGAGTCCCGTGCGACACAGCTCCCAGCCACGCAACCTGGCAAGAGTTTGAGGGCGGGATTCGCGAGATCGGACATGCGGGCGGCGGTTTCGCGTTCGACAACGAAGGTCCGCGACACGAGGTATTGCTACGGCCGTTTCGCACGAGGTCGCGCGCGGTTATCAACCGCGAGTGGCTGGAGTTCATGCGCGACGGCGGATATCGCAGACCCGAGTTGTGGCTGTCGGACGGCTGGGACACGGTGTGCGCGCAGCAGTGGGAAGCGCCGCTGTACTGGGAACGCCGCGATGACGAATGGTGGCAGTACACGCTGAGCGGCACGCGGCGGGTGGAGGAAAGCGAGCCGGCGTGTCACGTCAGCTACTACGAAGCCGACGCGTACGCGCGCTGGGCGGGAGCGCGGCTGCCGTTGGAAGAAGAGTGGGAGTTCGCGGCGGAACGGAATCCGAGTCGCGGGACGATGCTGGAGGATGAGGTATTTCATCCTCGGGTCGCAGACCCGAGCCACACGCTGCAGCAGATGTTTGGCGATGTGTGGGAGTGGACGGCGAGTCCGTACGCGGCGTATCCAGGATTCCGTCCGGCGGCGGGCGCGCTCGGCGAGTACAACGGAAAATTCATGTGCAACCAGATGGTATTGCGCGGGGGATCGTGCGCCACGCCCGCCAGCCACATCCGCGCCACGTATCGAAATTTCTTTCCGCCCCAGGCACGCTGGCAATTTTCAGGAGTGCGACTTGCGAGCGATATCGACTGAGCCACAATTATTGTCCTCGCTCGCGGCTGACGTGCTGGCCGGCCTGAGCGCGGCGCCGAAAACGCTGCCGCCCAAGTTGTTCTACGACGCGACGGGATCGGAGCTGTTCGAGCAGATCACGCTCCTGCCCGAGTACTACCTGACACGGCGTGAAACGAACATCCTGCGCGGCCGGGCACAGGCAATGGTGATGGCCGCGGGGCTGCCAGCGAACGTGATCGAGCTTGGCGCCGGCACCGCGATCAAGACGCGCATGATCCTGGAGGCATTGCAGGAGCAGCGCGGACGCGTCCATTTCTACCCGGTGGACGTATCCGAAGCAGCGCTGGACGCGGCCGAGGAGAACCTGCGCGGGCTGCGCGAGGTCACGGTGCATCCCATCGTCGCCGACTACGCCAGCAGCATGGATTTCGTCGGCGAGGTGC
The DNA here is from genome assembly GCA_020073185.1 of Terriglobia bacterium. Classification (NCBI taxonomy): domain Bacteria; kingdom Pseudomonadati; phylum Acidobacteriota; class Terriglobia; species Terriglobia bacterium. The sequence continues at coordinate 3,512 of JAIQFT010000066.1, read as the reverse complement.
CGGGGCCGAGGCTCATCCTTTACTTGGGCTCGAGCATCGGCAACTTCGAGCCGCTGCAGGCGTCGCTGCTGCTGTCGCACTTGCGATCGATGCTGGGAGCGCGGGACACGCTGCTGCTGGGCACCGACTTAGTGAAAAATTCGTCGGTGCTGCTGCCGGCGTACGACGACGCGGCGGGCGTGACAGCAGCGTTCAACCGCAATGTGCTGGTGCGGATCAATCGCGAACTGGGAGCCAACTTCGAGCCGGAGTCGTTTGCGCACGTGGCGCGCTGGAACCCGGTGGCGTCGCGGATCGAAATGCACCTGGAAAGCAGGCGCACGCAAGAGGTCGAGATTCGCGGCCTGCGGATGCGAGTGAGCTTCCAGCGCGGCGAAACCATTCACACCGAGAACAGCTACAAATTCACGCCGACCATGGTGGAGTCCGTATTGCAGAATGGCCGGTTCGTGCGCGAGTGCACGTGGATGGATCGGCGAAGGTGGTTCGCGGTGCATTTGGCGCGCTGCGCATAGCGGCACGCGGCTGTCGGCGGAAAGTTTACTTGTTCGCTAACGCAGGCCTGGACATCGTTTAATACCCCCTCCCCCCTCCCCTAAGAGTGAAATCAACAACTTAACGACGGTATACCGTCAAAAGTCCACGGTAACCGTCAGGAGGAGTTTGGAGGAGCTGCCGCGCAGCGCCGTGTTGTCAAAAAACGAACGGAGAGGGCTGAACACACCAACCCTCTACGCGCCCTGGGGCACAGGTGCATGGTAGGCGCGGGGAGGGTGGACGGTATGTGATGTGGGTCACGGAACAGTGTGACGAGTTTTGGCTCTTGGCCTTTAGGGAAGCTCCAATCAAGCACGTTGCCGGTCCGTCAGCGGCTAAGGCCGTACCCTTTGTACGGCATTTACGGACGGCCCGAAGTGGGTGCGTGAGAACTTCAATCGTGCCTACGGCACTGGGAGATTTTTCGCACTTCGTCCCGCCGCTGAAGCGGCGGGCTACTTTCAACCGCCCCGCCGGGGCTGCGGAGTCGTGATGTCACGCGACCGGAAATCACGCCGAACCAGCTCTCACGCAAACACAGAAGCCCATCCCCTTCAAGAACCGGAGTTGACGTGGCCGCGGAGAGCACGTTCGGCCAAAGTATCGAGTTTCCCGGCCGTCACGTCCGCCTCGAACTGCCTATCCCAAGCTTCGGCGTCGAAGCCCGTAAACCATTGGCGAAACGCGGACAGCTCCTCGGGAGAAAATGTCTGAACTTCCCGCTCGATCCTCTCGACTTTGCTCACAAGCGGTAACTTACCATATTGCTCCGACGGTTTCATCTCGGGCAGAGGGTGGGACCAGCGGCGGTCTTTTATTGGCGCTGCGCCGCAAGCACCTCCACCCCGTCGCGCGCAAAATCGGCGCGCGTCGGGAACCCCGGCGGCTGCGCGCCGGCCTTCGGCAGAGTGGAATGCACTCCGGCAGGCCGCGTACCCCGGGCTTACGCCCGGGGCTACTATCTGCCGCCGCTACGCGGCTGAACTGCGCATTTGGTGTGGGAGCACGGGCATAAAGAGAAATCCTCACGTTAGGAAAAGATCCACATTAGCCAAACGGGGCAAATGTGGGCCACCCAGCATCATCTGTGCCATCGAGAGGAAAACCCCCCGGCCAAGCCAAACCCGAGCCTGACCGGGGCACCGCCAGGTTAATGTCAAGAGCGTGGGGCGGATCACCCGCCCGGAACACCGTATAGAAAATCCCCAGCCTGTCGCTCCAAAACCGGGCTTCACCGGAGGACCCTCAGGTTTGTTTCCGGCCGTCCGCTGAGAAGCCAACGCTTTGTGGATATTCACTCACGCTCGCTGCTTCGTTGTACTCGCGATGAACAATGATTCTGATGCTCTGACATACCTGACGGGCTTCGCAAGTTTCTTCACTGTGCCTTCGGCGACCGCTCGTTTAAGCCATGCTCTTGCCTGTCCGGGAAGTACGTTTAGGCTCTTCGCAATTCCTTGTTCTTCTTGAGGTTGTTCTAGGACCTTGAGAAGGAGCGGCCAAACATGGGAATAGGCGTCATCTTCGACATGCTCGCACGCGCTACTGGTTTGCGCCTGCTCAGTAATAAGGGCGCCTTCCGTCGCTGGGACTGCTGGTTCTTGCTGATGAGTACCGGACGCCTCTGACTGTTCGAACAGCGGTGTAAACTGCGCTGGCCTTCGAAATAGGCCAGAGACATCGTTCCATGCTTCCACAGGAAAGTCCCTTGCACCCATCTGGCTTAGCTTCTTGTTGCCGTTGGCAAACGTACCGGTTTGCTTTACATATACGGGAATGCGGCCAAGCTTGAGTGCGTCTACAGCACCCGCCCATGTGCCGCTCTTTTCATCCGCACACGCGACGATGAGAGCAGCATCAGCGAGTCCGTAGATCAATTTATTCCGTTCCATAGCATTGAAGGAAAGCCATCTCAATTCTGGATCAAAAGGCGACATCAGGGTTAGCTGCTCGTCAACAATTGCCTGCCGATAGCTAGACGCTATGGACGCGCGGCTGAGACCCTCCGCAAGAACCCCTATCGCACGCCCGCCCCGGTCGATTGAAGACATCATGGATTCGGAATCTACGCCTTTGGCAGCTCCGGATATCACGCAGACATGCTGGGAGGCGCACGATGCGCCGATCCGCCGTGCAAAATCGATATCTTCGTCGCCCGCGTTACGCGAGCCGACGACTGCAAGCCCCCCATCCTGAATTACCGCTTGAGAACCTACGCCGTATAAGAGTGGAGGAGCGTTGTGTTGCAGATAGTTCCTATATCTCGTCGGATACGCAGCATCACCTCGACTAAGAATCCACATACCACGGCTCACCCATCTTTCGACCATGATCGCGAGGGCCGCGCCGCGAGCTAGTAGCTTCTCTACACTCCCCGCGTTAAGTTCCTGAACATTTAGATCGTCGAGTTGACTTCGGCCTGAATCGTTCAGAAGGTCGCCTGGACGTAACGAACGCTCTCGCAGCCATTTTGCCAACGCTGAGTATTGCCTCGTAGTCAATGGCTTTACTGTGTCGTCCTGTCGGTCACCAAGGCGGGCACACAGAAGAAGTATTGCTTGCGCATCGAGCGATGGCATGAGATCCATAAGGCTAATCTCCATCTCCCGCCGAAGCATCGGCAAGAGCGAACGGAAACACCGGGCCAGTACCTGACTGGCGCAACTTCGCCGCTAATGTAGTAAACGTCCAACGCGAATCGACCATATCATCCACGAGCAAGACCGGTGACCCCTGTATTCGATTGCGATCTATGTCGAATACACCGTCCAGATTCTGGACTTGCTGAAAGCTATTCTGTTTCGTTTTCTGCTGGTCTGTATCTCTTATCTTAGAACACTGCTGTCCGGTTAAGTTGCAAGGTGATGGCTGCAAGTAGTAGCTGCGCAATAAGTTGAAGCCATTTCGGGCTTGCCGCGATTCGAATGCGAGGAGAGTACACAATGGCTCATGAATCAGGGCCGCACCGTCTTCTC